>DASZYF010000129.1:0-30324 GCA_035545535.1 Mycobacteriales bacterium
GAGGGCCACCTGCACGCGGGGCGGGAGCGCGCCGACGCCGTCGGGGGCGGAGAAGCCGTGCACCTGCTCGTCGAACACCACGCGGTGCCGGTCGGCGACGAGCCCGAGGCCGAGCGCCGTGTCGTCGCGGGCCGTGAGGTAGGCGTTCTGGATCGGACCGCTGTCGGCGAGCAGCACGAGCCGTCCGCCGTGCTCGCCCGGCGACGCGACGGTCGCGGAGATGCGCCCGTCGCAGGCGAGGAACGGCAGCGTCGCACCCGGCGCGTCCCAGTGGCCCGACGACGTGAGGACGACGTCGGTCACGCCGACGTCCTCGGCGACGTGCACCAGCGAACGGCAGGCAGCCTGGCCCCCGGGAACCCACGTCGGCCCGTCGGGCAGCACCTCGGGCAGCCAGCGCTGCGGATCGCGGCCGCCGACGACCGCGCGACCTCCGGCATCGACGAACCGCGCGATGGCATCCCCTTCCTGGGGCGACAGCGATGCCGCATCGAGCACCACCAGCGCATCGCGCGGGTCGAGCGCGCTGTCGACGTCGAGCGGTTGCCGCCGCCGCGACACCTCGTGGCCGTGGTCGCGCAGGAGCTGCGCGTACTTCGACAGGCCCGTGGGGCCGACGGCGTAGGACGAGCCGCGCGGACCGCGCGGCCCGCCGCCGAACACGCTGGTCTCGCGCACGAGGAGCTGCGCGAGCAGCGCGACCGCAGCGGCGCCGAGGAGCGCCGCGGTGATCCAGCGGCCGTGGGCTCTCGTCATGCCGGTCGGTGCTCGATGAGGAGCAGGTCCCAGCCGCGGATCGCCTCATCGACGTCGCCCTCGGTCGCGGGCCGCCCGCCGTACGCGACGTGGTCGAACACCGCAGCGAGATCGTTGAACAGCCGCGAGCGCAGCCGCCGGCCGATCGCGCGCGTGGTGCGCGCCGGGTCGAACGGCATCACGCCGGCGTCGTCGAGGCGCAGCAGGCCCGCGACGAACGTCCAGCGCAACGCGGCGTCGAGGTCGTTGCGGCGCCGCGCCTCCGCGGCCCGCGCGGCGGCCTCCGACGCATCGAGGTCGAGGTGCTCGGTGAACGCGTCACCCGTCCGCGGGCGGCGGCTGCGCAGCACCGCCGCGAACAGCGCCGCGATCGCGAGCGCGATGACCACGACGAGCCACCACCCGGCCAGCGAGTGCGCCCGTTGCGCGGACTTGGGCTCCGTGGGCTGCTGATGCTGCTGCGGCTGGGTCGCCGGCAACGGCGCCCCCGGCTGCCGGCCCGCGCCGGCACCGGTCTGCGGCTGGGTGCCGATGCCCCCGCCGCCGCCGGTCGACGCACCGGAACCGCTCCCCGTCCCGGCGCCACCGGGACCGCCGGCCCCGCCGCCGCCGCCCGCCTGATCACCCTGCGGCGCGCGGGAGGGATCCGGTCGGTCCGGGGCGGTCGAGGGGCCGCCGGCGCCACCCCCACCACCGCCGGTCAGTGCCTTCGCGCGCGCGTCGATCTCCGCTTGCGTGCCCGCGCCGAACGCGGCGGAGCCGCCCTGCCGCGCGATCGCCTTCGGTGGCCCGAGGTTGCCGTCCCGCAACGTGTTGCCGACCGCGAGGTCGAGGAGCCGGCCGTCGGGCAGCGCACCGCCGGTGGTGCCCGCGGTGTCGCGGCACACGGCCGGCAGCGCCGCCGGCCGGTCGTGGTGCGCGCGGCTGACCGCGGTCGCCACCCCGGTGGCGAGCACCATCGTGGCCGCGACCCCGGTGACGACCGCCGCGGGCCTCACGGCGTCACCGGCAGGGGCGTGGCCGCGTCGAGCGCCTCCAGCGCCAGCTGCAGGTCGATGGCCTCGAGCTGCTCGCGGCGCGACAGGAAGCAGGTGAAGCGGCCGGCCGCGAGCCCGGCGAGCACCGCGGTGCCGGCGATGATCGCCGCGATCAGCACGCGGGCATCGGCGAGCGCCGCGGACCCCGACGCCGGCCGCGGGATGACCAGCAGGACCGCGACCGTCGGGAGCGCCGCGATGGCGAGCGCGCCGAGCACGAGGACGAGCTGCGTGCCGAGCACGGTGCCGCCCTTGCCGCGGGTGAGGAACCGCGCGCGCCGCCACGCCTCGGGCGCCCCGACCTCCTCGAGCAGGAGCACGGGCGCGACGACCTGCGCCGAGGCGAGGCGGCCGAAGCCCGGGACGATGATCAGGAAGCCGGCGGCGGTCGCGAAGAACGCCCGCAGCCCGACCCGCAGCACGGCCCACCGGCGCTTCCACACGCGCCGGAACGCGCTGCCCACCGACGGCCGGAGGCCGAGCCCCACGTCTCCGAGCACGTGCGTCGCCGCCGCCGTGGCGACGAGCGAGGCGAGCATCAGCGGCAGCAGGACGACGAGGACGCGCACGCCGAGCGGCGACCACACCGGCGCCGTCGCGGCGATCAGCGCAGCGGGGACGAGCGGGAGCGCGCACGCGAGGAGCAGCGGCGCGAGGCAGGCCCGGAGCCGCGCCACCGCCCCGTCGGCCAGGTCCGCGATCCCCGCGCTCCCCACGCGCTCAGGTTAGGTGCGGACGAGGCCGAGGTCGGTCGCGCGGGTGAGCAGGCGGTGCCGCGGCAGGACGCGCACGGTGTATCCGAACGGGCCCGTGGTCTTGAGGGTCACGTTGCCCACGTAGACCGGCCCGCCCTCGTCGCCCACGAGCGTCAGCGGCGTGTGCTCGGCCGCGGACATCTCATCGGCGTCGTCGACCGCGCCGTGCACGACCTCGACCGTGACGTCATCGGTCGACAGCCCGGCGAGGTCGATGACGGCGCGCACCTCGAAGGTCTGCCCGAGCTCCGGCGAGTCGCCGAGGCCGCGGGACTCCACGTGCGCGACGCGGACGTGCGGCCACGCGGCCGTGACCGTGTCGCGCCACGATGCGAGCTCCTTCGCCCCGGCGAAGCCGCTCGCCACACCGACTGCCCGCGCCGACACCGCGGCCGGCCCGTACAGCTCGACGACGTAGTCGCGCAGCATGCGCGAGGCGATCACCTGCGGGCCGAGCGAGCGCAGCGTGTGCCGCACCATCGCGACCCAGCGCCGCGGCACCGCGTCCCGCGTCTCCCGGTCGTAGAACCGCGTGGTGACCGAGTCCTCGAGCAGGTCGTAGAGGGCCTTGGCCTCGTAGGCGTCGCGACGCGCGTCGCCGATGATGCCGTCGAGCGAGTCGTCGTAGGAGGGGATCGCCCACCCGTTCTCGCCGTCGGCCATCTCGTCCCACCAACCGTCGCGGATCGACAGGTTGAGTCCGCCGTTGAGCGCCGACTTCATGCCGGAGGTGCCGCACGCCTCGAGCGGGCGCAGAGGGTTGTTGAGCCAGACGTCGCAGCCCCAGTAGAGGTAGCGCGCCATCGCCATGTCGTAGTTGGGCAGGAACGTGATGCGGTGCCGCACGACCTCGCGGTCGGTGAACTGCACCATCTGCTGCACCAGCGCCTTGCCACCGTCGTCGGCCGGGTGGCTCTTGCCGGCGACGACGACCTGGATGGGCCGGTCGGGGTCGAGCAGGAGCTTGTCCAACCGGTCGGGGTCGTGCAGCATCAGCGTGAGCCGCTTGTAGGACGGCACGCGCCGTGCGAAGCCGATGGTCAGCACATCCGGGTCGAACATCGTGCTGATCCAGCCGAGCTCACCCTCGGGCGCGCCGCGCTGCAGCCACGACTCGCGCACCCGCCGCCGCACCTCGTCGACCAGCCGCCCGCGCAGGAGGCGACGCGTGGACCAGATGGTGTCGTCGCTGACGCGGTCGAGCTCCTCCCAGCCCTTCGCGCGCGTCGTGAGGTCGGGCGTCGCATCGCGCTCGGCGATCTCCATGACCTCACGCGCCACCCACGTCGGCGCGTGCACGCCGTTGGTGACCGAGCCGATCGGGACCTCCTGCACGTCGAAGCCCGGCCAGAGACCGGCGAACATCTTGCGCGAGACGACGCCGTGCAGCTTCGCGACGCCGTTGCAGTGGCGCGCGAGGCGCAGCCCCATGTGCGCCATGTTGAACTTGCTCGGGTCCTCCTCCGCGCCGAGCTCGAGCACCTTCTCGACCGGCACGCCGTCGCTCGCGTTGTCGCCGCCGAAGTGGCTCTCGATCAGCTCGATCGGGAAGCGGTCGATGCCGGCGGGCACCGGCGTGTGGGTGGTGAACACCGTGCCGGCCCGCACGACCTCGACCGCCTCGTTCCAGGCGAGCCCGCCGCCCTCGGGCTGCACCAGCTCACGGATGCGCTCGACCCCGAGGAAGCCGGCGTGACCCTCGTTGCAGTGGAAGACCTCGGGGTCGGGCGCGCCGGTGATCGCGCTCCACGCGCGCAGCGCGCGCACGCCGCCGATGCCGAGCAGCATCTCCTGGTGCAGGCGGTGGTCGGTGCCGCCGCCGTACAGCTTGTCGGTGACCGCTCGGGCGTCCTTGTCGTTGTCCTCGATGTCGGAGTCGAGCAGCAGCAGCGGCACCCGGCCGACCTGGGCGCGCCAGACCTGCGCGTGGATCGCCCGGCCGCCGGGCAGGCCGACGGCAATCCGCACGGGACGGTCGTCGGCGTCGACGAAGCGGGTGAGCGGCAGGCCGTTCGGGTCGAGGCCCGGGTAGTGCTCCTGCTGCCAGCCGTCGCGCGACAGCGACTGCACGAAGTAGCCCGCCTTGTAGAGCAGCCCGACGCCGACGATCGGGACGCCGAGGTCGCTGGCCGTCTTCAGGTGGTCGCCGGCGAGGATGCCCAGGCCGCCCGAGTACTGCGGCAGGACCTCGGTGAGGCCGTACTCCATGGAGAAGTAGCCGATGGCGGTGGGCACGTCGGCGGACGGCAGCGACTGGTACCACCGGTCCTCGGTGAGGTAGGCCGTGAGGTCGTCGGAGGCGTCGGCGAGCATCCGCAGGAACCGGCGGTCCTCGGCCAGCACCTGCAGCCGCTCGGCCGGCACCGCGCCGAGCAGCGCGACCGGGTCGCCCGCGACCCGACGCCACACCTCGGGGTCCACGGCCTCGAACAGGTCGCGGGTGGGTGCGTGCCACGACCAGCGCAGGTTCATGACGAGGTCGGACAGCGGGAGCAGCGGCTCGGGCAGGACCGCCCGGACCGTGAACCGGCGAAGCGCTCGCATGCAGAGGACACTAGGGCCCGCATGTTGCGCTCGCGTTCCCGATCCGCCGGCACCCGATCTGTAGCGAGCATGGAACGTGGGTAGCGTCGTCATCGTGATCGGGCGCATCCCCGTCCTCGATGTCCAGCCCGTCGTGGAAGGCGGCCGGTGGGCGGCGAAGGCGGTCGTCGGCGAGACGTTCACCGTGTCGGCCACCGTGTTCCGCGACGGCCACGACGCCGTCGGGGCGACGGCCGTCCTCATCCCGCCCGGCGGCACGGCCCGCCAGGCGCGCCGCACGACCATGACGGCGCTGCCGAACGGCTACGGCGCCCGCGGGACGGATTCGTTCAGCGCCGACGTCACCGTGGACGCCCCGGGCGCGTGGAAGCTGATCGTGGAGGGCTGGGCCGACGCCTGGGCCACCTGGCACCACCACGTCGAGGCCAAGCTGGGCGCCGGTCAGGGCATCGAGGAGCTGGCCGCGGACCTCGAGACCGGAGCTCTCCTGCTCGAGCGCGCGAAGGCCAAGGGCCTGGGCCCGCAGATCAAGACGGCGATCCAGGCGCTGCGCGACGAGTCGCTGCCCCCTGCGGACCGTGCGGCCCCGGCGCTCGCGATCGACGACATCGGCGTGCGCGACCTCGTCTCCCCGTCAGCCGCCTACCCGCTCTGGGTGGACCGTGAGCGGGCGCTGGTGGGCTGCTGGTACGAGCTGTTCCCGCGGTCCTTCGGTGGCCTCAAGGGCACGGCCGCGGCGCTCGACCGCGTCGCGGCGCTCGGGGCCGACGTCGTCTACCTGCCGCCGATCCACCCCATCGGGAAGACGCACCGCAAGGGCCCCAACAACACGCTCACCCCCGGCCCGGAGGACCCCGGCTCGCCGTGGGCCATCGGCTCCGAGGACGGCGGGCACGACGCGGTCGCGCCCGAGCTCGGCACGATCGACGACCTCGACTTCCTCGTCAAGCGCGCCGCCGAGCTGGACATGGAGATCGCACTCGACCTCGCGCTGCAGTGCTCCCCCGACCACCCGTGGGTCACGAGCCACCCCGAGTTCTTCCACCACCGGCCGGACGGCACGATCGCGTACGCCGAGAACCCGCCGAAGAAGTACCAGGACATCTACCCGCTCGACTTCGACTCCGGTGGTCAGGCCCTGCGCGACGAGGTGCTCCGCGTCGTGCGGCACTGGATGGACCACGGGATCCGCATCTTTCGCGTCGACAACCCGCACACGAAGCCGGTCGACTTCTGGGAGTGGCTGATCGCCGAGGTCCACAAGACCGACCCCGACGTGCTGTTCCTCGCCGAGGCGTTCACCCGGCCGCCGATGCTGCACACGCTCGCGATGGTCGGCTTCACGCAGTCCTACACGTACTTCACGTGGCGCAACGACCGCTGGGACCTCGAGCAGTACCTGCGCGAGCTGACGACGCCGCCCGGCGCGGACTACCTGCGTCCGAACCTCTTCGTGAACACGCCGGACATCCTCCACGCCTACCTGCAGCAGGGTGGCCTGCCGGCGTTCCGCATCCGCGCGACCATCGCGGCGACCGCGGGGCCGACGTGGGGCATCTACAGCGGCTACGAGCTCGGCGAGAACGTGCCGCTGCGCGAGGGCAGCGAGGAGTACCTGCACTCCGAGAAGTACGAGGTCCGCGTGCGCGACTTCACCGACGCGCCGATCAGCCCGCTGATCACGCGGCTGAACGAGGTGCGCCGCGAGCACCTCGCGCTGCAGCGCCTGCGCGGCATCGTGATCCACGCGGCGGAGGACCCCGCGGTGCTCGCGTACTCGCGGCGCGTGTGGGACCGTGACGGGTCGCCGGACACCATCCTGACCATCGTGAGCCTCGACCCGCACGCGACGCACGAGACGTGGGTCCACCTCGACACCGGCGCGCTCGGCGTCACGGGCGAGCGGTTCCTGGTGCACGACCAGATCGGGGGGCGCGGCGTGTACGAGTGGGGCGACGCAGCGTTCGTTCGGCTGAGCCCGGACGAGCCGGCGCACGTCATGCACGTGACGCACCTCGACGGGCGGCCCGCGTGACGGCGGCGCCTGAGCGCGTCCCTGTCTCCGACGATCCCGCTCCCGAGCCGTCCTTCCGCGACCCGCTCTGGTACAAGCGCGCGGTCTTCTACGAGGTGCTCGTGCGCGGGTTCTACGACTCCAACGGTGACGGCACCGGAGACCTGAAGGGCCTGACCGAGAAGCTGGACTACCTGTCGTGGCTGGGCGTGGACTGCCTGTGGCTGCTGCCGCTGTACCAGTCACCGTTGCGGGACGGCGGATACGACATCAGCGACTTCCTGACCGTGCTGCCGGAGTTCGGTGACCTCGGGGACTTCGTGAAGCTGGTGGAGGAGGCGCACCAGCGCGGCATCCGCGTCATCGCCGACCTGGTGATGAACCACACCTCGGACGCGCACCCGTGGTTCCAGGCCTCGCGCAACGACCCCGGCGGGGAGTTCGGCGACTTCTACGTCTGGGCCGACGACGACACGCGCTACCCGGACGCGCGGATCATCTTCGTCGACACCGAGCGGTCCAACTGGACCTACGACGAGGTCCGCAAGCAGTACTACTGGCACCGCTTCTTCAGCCACCAGCCGGACCTGAACTACGACAACCCCAAGGTCCAGGAGGCGATGCTCGAGGTCCTGCGCTTCTGGCTCGACCTCGGCATCGACGGGTTCCGGCTCGACGCCGTGCCCTACCTGTTCGAACGTGACGGCACCAACGGGGAGAACCTGCCCGAGACGCACGAGTTCCTCAAGCGCTGCCGCCGGGAAGTGGACGAGCAGTACGCCGACCGGGTGCTGCTCGCCGAGGCGAACCAGTGGCCCAGCGACGTCGTCGCCTACTTCGGCGACCCGGAGGTCGGGGGCGACGAGTGCCACATGGCGTTCCACTTCCCGCTCATGCCGCGCATCTTCATGGCCGTGCGCCGCGAGCAGCGCTACCCGATCTCGGAGATCCTGAGCCAGACCCCGGAGATCCCGTCGGGCTGCCAGTGGGGCATCTTCCTGCGCAACCACGACGAGCTCACGCTCGAGATGGTCACCGACGAAGAGCGCGACTACATGTACACCGAGTATGCGAAGGACCCGCGCATGAAGGCCAACGTCGGCATCCGCCGGCGGCTGGCCCCGCTGCTGGAGAACTCGCGCGACCAGATCGAGCTCTTCACCGGCCTGCTCTTCTCCCTGCCCGGCTCGCCCGTCCTGTACTACGGCGACGAGATCGGCATGGGCGACAACATCTGGCTCGGTGACCGCGACGGCGTCCGTACCCCGATGCAGTGGAACGTCGACCGCAACGGCGGCTTCTCCCAGTGCGACCCCGGCCGGCTCTACCTGCCCGTCATCCAGGACCCCGAGTACGGCTACATGGCGCTCAACGTCGAGCAGCAGATGCGCGCCCCCAACTCGCTGCTGCACTGGACCCGCCGCCTGCTCGCCACCCGCAAGCGGCACCCCGTCTTCGGCCTCGGCACCTACGAGGAGCTGTCCAGCTCCAACCCCAGCGTGCTCGCGTTCGTCCGCGAGTTCGGCGACGACCGCGTGCTCTGCGTCAACAACCTCTCCCGCTTCCCCCAACCCGTCGAGCTCGACCTGCGACGCTACGAAGGCCACGTCCCCGTCGAGATGCTCGGCGGGGTGCACTTCCCACGCATCGGCGAGCTGCCCTACCTGCTCACCCTCCCCGGCCACGCGTTCTACTGGTTCGGGCTCACCGCACAAGAGGAGCTCGCCCCATGAGCGCGCTCATCGCCCTCATCGACGAGTGGCTGCCCGCCCAGCGCTGGTACGCGGGCAAGGGCCGTCCCGTCGACGAGGTCGCCATCGAGACCCGGATCGATCTCGGCAGCCTGGACGACGCGGCGGTGGTCGACCTCGTCGTCGCGGTCGACCACGGGGGCGACATCATCCGCTACCAGGTGCCGCTCACGCTGCGGAAGGAGCCGAGCGACGCGCTCACGTTCGCGCTCATCGGCGAGTGCGACGAAGGCTTCGTGCACGACGGCCTGGCCGACCCTGCTGGTGCGCGCACCTGGCTCGCCGCGATGCTCGACGGGCACGCCGACGTCACCCAACGGACGGTCGCGCAGTTCCACCACGACTCCGGCACGCTCGCGCCCGACCTGCCCTCGCGGGTCGTCGGCGCCGAGCAGTCCAACACGTCGGTCATCTACGGCGAGGACGCGATCCTCAAGGTGTTCCGCCGCCTCGCTCCGGGCCTCAACCCCGACCTCGAGGTGACGCAGGCGTTGGCGAAGGTCGGCAGTCCGCACGTCCCCGCGGCGCTCGGACACATCACCGGCCCGGTCGCCGACATCGACACGACCCTCGCGCTCATGCAGCGGTTCCTGCCCCACGCGACCGACGGGTGGAAGCTGGCGACCACCTCCGTGCGCGACCTGTTCGCCGAGGCCGACCTGCACGCCGACGAGGTCGGCGGCGACTTCGCCAGCGAGGCCGAGCGGATCGGGCGCGCGACCGCCGAGGTGCACGACGCGCTCGCCCAGGTGCTCCCCACCGACGTCGACGGTCCCGAGCAGATCGACGCGACCGTGCAGATGATGCACCGGCGGCTCGACGACGCGCTGGCCGAGGTCGCCGAGCTGGCGCCGTTCGGCGACGCGCTGCACGCCGCCTACGACGCGGTCCTCGCCGCGGCGTCGAAGGTGCCGGTCCAGCGCATCCACGGCGACCTGCACCTCGGGCAGCTCTTGCGCGTCGACTCCGGCTGGAACCTGGTCGACTTCGAGGGCGAGCCGGCCCGCCCGCTCACCGACCGCGTGCGGCTCATGACGCCGCTGCGCGACGTCGCCGGCATGCTGCGCTCGTTCGACTACGCCGCCCGCTCGCTGCTGGCCGACCACCAGGGTGAGCGCTCGCTCGCGTTCCGCGCCGACGAGTGGGCCGACCGCAACCGTGACGCGTTCTGCGCGGGCTACGCCGCGTCGTCAGGCACCGACCCGCGGGACAGCGCCGCCCTGCTCAACGCGTGCGAGATCGACAAGGCCGTCTACGAGGTCCTCTACGAGGTCCGCCACCGCCCGTCCTGGATCTCCATCCCGCTCGCCGGGCTTGCCCGGATCACCGGGCGGGAAGAGATCTCGATGTGAGCCCTGCCCGCCGCCGCATGCCCGCCAAACCCGCCGACCCGCCTGCCGGGAAGCCCACGCCGGATGCCGCTCCGGTCCTCGACCTGACCGACGAGCACGAGCTCGGGCGCCTCGTCGGCGGGGCGCACCACGATCCGCACTCCCTCCTCGGCCCGCATCCCGGGCCGAACGGCGTGTACGTGCGGGCGCTGCGGCCGAACGCCGACGCCGTGCACGTGGTGCGCGTGTCCGACGGGAAGCGCTGGCCGCTGGAGCCCATCCACCCGGGCGGCCTGTTCGGCGGGCTGCTCAGCGGCCAGGACGAGGTGCCGGACTACCGGCTCGAGGTGCAGTACGGCGCCGACTCGTTCCCGGTCGACGACCCCTACCGCTGGCTGCCCACGCCGGGCGAGGTCGACCTGCACCTCATCGGCGAGGGCCGGCACGAGCGCCTCTGGGAGGTGCTCGGCTCGCATGTGCGCACGTTCGAGACGGCCAGCGGGCCGGTGACCGGCACGTCGTTCGCGGTGTGGGCGCCGAACGCGCAGGGCGTGCGCGTGGCCGGCGACTTCAACCACTGGGACCCGCGCATGCACCCCATGCGCTCGCTCGGCACGAGCGGGGTGTGGGAGGTGTTCATCCCGGGCGTCGGCGCCGGCAGCAGCTACAAGCTGCACCTGCTCGGCCGCGACGGCGTGTGGCGGGAGAAGGCCGACCCCATGGCCCGCCGCACCGAGAAGCCACCGGCGACGGCGAGCATCGTGTGGGAGTCGCAGCACACATGGCACGACAGCCGCTGGATGCGTGAGCGTCGCGAGAGCGCGCCTCACCGCGAAGCGATGAGCGTCTACGAGCTGCACCTCGGCTCGTGGCGCGCGGGCCTCTCCTACCGGGAGCTCGCCGAGCAGCTGCCCGCCTACCTCACCGAGATGGGCTTCACGCACGTCGAGATGCTGCCGGTCGCCGAGCACCCCTTCGGCGGGTCCTGGGGCTACCAGGTGACCGGCTTCTACGCGCCGACCGCGCGGTTCGGCACCCCGGACGACTTCAAGGTGCTCGTCGACGCGCTGCACAAGGCGGGCATCGGCGTCATCGTCGACTGGGTGCCCGCGCACTTCCCGCGCGACGCGTGGGCCCTCGGCCGCTTCGACGGCACCGCGCTGTACGAGAGCGCCGACCCGCGCCGCGGCGAGCACCCCGACTGGGGCACGTACGTGTTCGACGTCGGCCGCCGTGAGGTGCGCAACTTCCTCGTCGCCAACGCGCTGTACTGGCTGGAGGAGTACCACATCGACGGCCTGCGGGTCGATGCCGTCGCATCGATGCTGTACCTCGACTACTCGCGCAAGGACGGCGAGTGGATCCCCAACGTCTACGGCGGGCGGGAGAACCTCGACGCGGTGGCGTTCCTGCAGGAGGTGAACGCCACCGTCTACCGCGAGCACCCCGGCGTCATCACCGTGGCCGAGGAGTCGACCGCATGGCCGGGCGTGACCCGGCCGACCCACCTCGGCGGTCTCGGCTTCGGCTTCAAGTGGAACATGGGGTGGATGCACGACACGCTCCACTACGTCTCGCGCGAGCCGGTCTTCCGGAACTACCACCACAACGAGATGACGTTCTCCCTCGTGTACGCGTGGAGCGAGAACTACGTGCTGCCGCTCTCGCACGACGAGGTCGTGCACGGCAAGGCGTCGCTCCTGCACAAGATCCCCGGCGACCGCTGGCAGCAGCTCGCGACGCTGCGGGCGCTGTACGGCTTCATGTGGGCGCACCCGGGCAAGCAGCTGCTGTTCATGGGCTGCGAGATGGCGCAGCCGGGCGAGTGGTCGGAGGAGCACGGGCTGCCGTGGGGCCTGCTCGACGAAGAGGCGCATCGCGGCGTGCAGCGCTGCGTACGCGACCTCAACATCGTCTACCGCGACCGCCCCGCGCTCTGGACGCAGGACACCTCCCCCGACGGCTTCGCGTGGATCGACGCGAACGACGCCGGCGGCAACACGTTCAGCTTCCTGCGCTGGGGCGACGACGGATCGGTGCTGGCCTGCGTGTCGAACTTCGCCGGCGAGCCGCACGAGCGCTACCGGATCGGTCTGCCCAAGGCCGGCCGCTGGGTGGAGGTCGTGAACACCGACGATGCCGTGTACGGCGGCTCGCACGTGCGCACGTTCGACGTAGAGGCCGACGAGGGCCGGGGCTGGCACGGGCAGCCGCACTCGGCGTTCATCCGCGTCCCCCCGCTCGGCACCGTGTGGCTCGTCCCGGCCGACCCCGAGGACCCGTGATCCGCTGAGCTTTGGTGGAATCGTGAGCGTGCGCGCTCAGCGGATCACGGTCATCGCGGTGCTGTCGGCGGCTGCGGCGACTGCGTGCGGCAGCGGTGGCCACCGCGTCAGCGCGCCCTCACCCTCGCCCACCACCGGCGCGGCGCCCGTCAGCACCCACGCTCCCACCGCAACCGCGTCGCCCGCTCCGGGCGCCGGCGGCGACGCGCAGGACCAGACCTTCGGCTACCACCGCGATGCCGGCCACACCGGCTTCGACCCGCTCACGCCGCCGTTCACCACCTGGTCGAAGGCCTGGAGCGCCGACCTCGACGGCCAGGTCTACGGCCAACCGCTCGTCGTCGGTGACCACGTCATCGCCATCACCGAGAACAGCACCGTCTACGCGCTCGCGATCGACAGCGGGACGGTCGTGTGGCACACGCACGTGACCGAACCCGCGGCGCGCGACAAGCTGCCGTGCGGCAACATCCAGCCGACCGTCGGCATCACGAGCACCGCTGCCTACGACCCCGCCAGCCGGCGCATCTTCACCGTGGCGCTGACGCCTGCCGGCTCCACCGTGAAGCACGTGCTGTTCGCCCTCGACGCGGCCACCGGGCGCGTCGTGCTCCAGCGCGACATCGACCCGCAGGCGCACGGCATCGACCCCGCGGCGTTGAACGAGCGCGGCGCGCTCGCGATCGCGAACGGGCGCGTGTACGTGCCGTTCGGCGGCAACTTCGGCGACTGCGGCAGCTACCGCGGCGCGGTCGTGAGCAGCGCGCTCGACGGCCAGGGACCGCTCACCCAGTTCGTCCTGCCCACCCCGCGGGAGGGTGGCATGTGGGCTCCGGGCGGGATCGCCGTCGACGACCACGGCGACCTCTACGTCTCCACCGGCAACGGTGCGGTGACCGATCCGGCGCAGGGCTACGACGGCAGCGACTCCGTGATCAAGCTCTCCCCCGCGCTGGAGCAGCTGAGCATCTTCGGCCGCGCCGAGTGGGCGGAGGACAACGCGACCGACCTCGACCTCGGCACGACCGGCCCGCTGCTCGTCGGGCCCTTCATCTGGATCCAGGGCAAGGCGTCGACCGGCTACCTGCTGCGGCAGTCCGACCTCGGTGGGGTCGGCCACCCGTTCAAGAGCGTCGACGACGCGTGCGGGTCGCAGTTCGGCGGCGCCGCAGCGCACGGCCTCACGATCTTCGCCTCGTGCACGGACGGCATCAGCCAGCTCACGATCGGCGCCGACGGCACGCCGACGCCGGGGTGGAAGGCGAAGGTGTTCGGCTCACCCGTGGTCGGTGGGGGTGTCGTCATCGCGGTCGAGCCGTCGTCGGGGACGCTGTACGCCTTCGACGAGCAGACCGGCGCGGTGCGCGGCCAGATCGGCGTGGGCGATGTGTCGCACTTCGCGACGCCGGCACTGCACGACGACCTCGTGCTCGTGCCGACGCTAGCCGGCATCACCGCCGTCCGCGGCGCCTGACCCCACCCGCCGACACCGGCCTTGCGTGTCGACATCGGCGTTGCGGACCCCGCAAGTCCGATCCCGACCGGATCAACCGCGCAGGCGGACGGTGTTCGACCGCACCACCACGCGGTGCCGCGCCCCCCGCACCGCTGCCACGTACTGACCGGCCCGGCGCACGACGAGGTGGGCCGAACCCTTCGCGTCGATGCGCATCGTCGTTGCCCGCCGCCAGCCACCGGTCGTCCAGCGCATGAGGTCGACCGAGCGCGCGGTCGAACGGGCCTGCAGCCGCCAACCGCCATGGACCCGCCGCGCCGAGAGGTGCACCTGCGGGCGGGCGGCGCTGGTCGTCGCCACTGGCGGGTCCGGCGCCGGTGTGATGTCCGGTGGGGTGTCGTCCGTCGCGTACGGGTGCCAGACCTCCGACGTGCACCACCCCGATGCGCACACCGAGATGCCGACGACGTCTGTGGGGTCGGTCGTGTCCAGCTGAGCACTCGCGATGTCGCCGTCGACGTGTCCTCCTCGGCCGCCGCAGCCACACCAGCCCACGTTGAAGTACCAGGACCCGGTGGTCAGCGGGCCCGCCCCCGAGGCGCGCGCCGTGATCACGAACGGGTCGACGTCGCCGATGGCCGCGACATCGGGACCTGTGATCCGCACCAGCGGAGGTGCGTGCGCCGGAAGGCGGAACGACACGAGGTGGTGGTTGCCCGCGCCCGGTGCTGCGGGGTCGGTCGTGCTCGCCTGACTGTCAGACACGACGAGCGTCCCGTCCGCCGTCAAGGCCATCCCGCGCGGGCCGTCCATGGCCGCCCACGCCGCCGCGCCGCCGGAGCCGCCGGAGTCGGCTTCGCTGCCCGGCGAAGCCGCGGTCTGATCGGTCAGCAGGCGCGTGCGCAGGTCCGGCAGCACCTGGACGACCGCGGGCATCCCGCTGTCGGCGATGAGCAGGCTGCCGTCCGGCGCGGCGAGCACGGCCTCGGGTCGCACGAGGTGTCCGACCTGGAAGCTCCTCCAGTACGTGGCCGGCGTGAAGCCCGGCGTGCCCACGCCGTTGTAGTAGATCTCCCTGCCGATGTCGTCGTCCGGGCCGATCACCGTGGTCGGCGCCGCTCCGCGGACGACCCGCATCACCGTGCGATGCGTCGGGTCCGCGTAGGCGACCGCGCCGTCACCGAGCGCGGCCAGACCCGCCGGATCGTCGGCCGTGTCCGGAAGCGTGGCCCACGGCAGCACCGCACCAAGGGGCGTGAGCTGCTCGATGCGCCCCCGCTCGCCGAGCAGGACCGATCCGTCCGGCAGCGCGAGAAGGCTTCGCAGCTCGCACAGCGCGGCGAGGTCCACGCACGGCGGTAGGGAGACCCGCGTGGTGACGAGACCGTCGGGGTGCAGCGCCTGGATGTCGGTGACACCGGGCAGCAGCGGATCGGCGACACCGAAGTCGACGTCACCGTTGGTCAGGGCCGCCAGTCCGACCGGATCGTTCAGGTGGATGCGCGGGCCGAGCAGCCCATCGAGGCCGAAGCCTGGCCGGCCGTCACCGACGACGGTGGTCATCGTCCCGTCGGGCGCAAGACGCCGGATGCGCAGCGCGCCGGCCTCGAGCGTGTCGATCGCTCCGTCGGGTTCCACGACCACCGGACCGGGGTCGGTCATCTCGGCATCGGCGGCCGGGCCGCCGTCACCAGCGGCGCCGGTGGTGCCGTCACCGGCCACCGCGACTGCCGGCGCCGTGCCGTGGTCGGCGAGCGCGAACACCTGCTTCGCGGCCGGGCTGGCGACGTAGATGGTGTAGCCGGACTCCGCGATGCCGCGGGTGGCCGGCACTGCGCCGTCAGCATCCGGGAGGCCTGCACTGGCGTCGTGGATGGTTCCGTCCGCATCGATCCGCGCGAGTCCGTGCACATCCGTGACGAACGTCGCGCCGGTCACGATGTCCTCGGCCACAGCGTTGGCACCGTCGAAGCACGCGTTGGTCGCGGCCCGACCGTCCCAGGTCGACGAGCAGCTGCCATGGTCCGGGTGGTTGCCGCCGCCGGCCAGCACGTGCAGCACACCATCGCTGTCGCGGCGCAGCACGAACGAGGCGTGGTCAGCATCGCCGGCGTCGGTGAAGACGAGGTCGCCCCTGGTGTCCGGGAGCTGCGATGTGACGATCCCGCCGGGCGCGACGAGGTGGACGTCGAGCGCCTTCGCTCCCTCGGCAGGGATGGCCGCTCCCCCGCCGGCGAGCGTCAGCTCGGCGTAAGCGTGCACGGCGCTGCCGTTGGCGAGAGCCCCGGCACGCACCTCGCCCGGAAGGTCGGTGCCGAGCCGTGGTGCCGGCCCTCCCTGGGTCCAGACCAGCGCGGTGGCAGTGGTGGTGGTGCCGTCGATGCGCGCACCCTCGACGGTCGTCGTGCCGTCGGGGTTCGCAAAGCGCGCAGGACCGAACAGGGTCGTCCACCAGCCCTCGGGGGCGTGATAGCTGATGCCACCGCCACTGCCGACGTAGAGCCCGCCGTGGCCGTCGGCCTGCACGGCAGTGACGTCCGTGCTGGGCGTAGGCCACGTGTCGCCCGTCAGGTCCTCGCGAGCACCGTCGCCGTTGCCCACCTCGACAGACTCGTCGCCCGTCGACACGTCGAGGCGCCGCACCACGGCGTGCTGCTCGTCGGCAACGAGCACGCTCCCGTCGTCAGCGGTCGCGAGGGCCGTGGGCGTCTGCCCGATGCCGAGCGCGGGACCGGTGCCGGGACCGCCCGCGATGACCGTCAGCACGGGATCGTCGCCGACGGGCACCGCGCGCGGAGCGCTTGCGTGCGCCGCGACGGCCGGCGCCAACGCGGTGACCGCCACCGTTGCGAGCGCGATCAGCCGCCCGGCCCGCACTCCCACACCGTGACGATGCGGCACGTCCCGGGCGTTCCTCCATAGCCCCTACGCACCCTTTGACCACACGTCGCAGGACATTCGTCCCGCTTCGCCCTGAGTCAGTCGTCGTCGATCTTGTTGCCGTTCGGCTGCACGACGTACCAGTTGGCGCCGAACTCGGTGAGTCCCTGGCCGTGCGTCTGACCGGCCTTGCTGTCGCCGATGAAGCGGTACAGCGGGTGGCCGTCGTAGGTGATCTGCCACGTGCCGTCAGCGCGGTGGATGCGGCCGAGCAGGTTCTGGTGCGCCGACCCCTTGGCGACGACGCCGTGCGGAGCGAGCGCCGGCGGCCAGGCCTTGGCGCACTGCGTGCCGCACTTGCTGACGTTCTTCCTGTCCTTCTGGAACAGGTAGAGCGTGCGGCCCTTGCTGTCGATCAGGAACGTCCCGAGCGTGGTGTGGCGGGTGGCGACCGGCGTCTTGGGTGACGTCGTCGACGGCCCGGCGACGGCGGGAGCACCGACCCCCGTCAGGGCGAGGACAGCAGTGGCGGATGCGACGATGCCGAGCGATGCGGCGCGATGGATCCTCATGCCCGGATCACGCAGCACGGGTGCACCGCGGTTCACCGCGGCTGTCTACGAGATCTAGAAGAGCGCGTTGGAGAGCGCGCGGCGACCGCTGATCGTCAGCGGCTCGTCGGGGCCGAAGAGCTCGAACAGGTCGAGCAGGTGCTGGCGCGCGCGATCCCGTTCGGCGCCGCTCGTGCGCGCGACGAGGTCGACCAGCGCGTCGACCGCTGCCTCCGCGCGGCCCTGGAGCACGGCGAGGTCGGCGCTGTGCGTCACCCGCGCGACCTCGTCCGCGTCGGGTGGGAGCGGCGTGTCCGCCCGCTGCAGCAGCTGCACCCGCGCGAGCGACTGCACACCGTCCGGGTCGCCGGGCTTGCGCTCGAGCAGCCGCGAGTACGCGGCGTGCGCCGCGGCGAGGTCACCACGTTCGATCGCCTCGTCACCGGCGCGGAGGTCCTCGTCGTAGTCGGGCACCGCGACCGGCGGTGCCGCGTCCGGGCCGGCACCCGCCGCGGGCGCGACGCCGTTGACGCCCTGCTCGTCGGCGATGCGCAGCAGCTCGTCGAGGTACTGGCGCACCTGCGCCTCAGGCAGCGCGCCCTGGAACAGCGGGACGAGCTGGCCGCCCACGACACCGAAGATCGTCGGGATGCTCTGCACGCGCAGCGCCTGGCTGATCTGCGGGTTGGCGTCGACGTCGACCTTCGCCAGCACCCAGCGGCCCTGGTAGGCCTCGGCGAGGCGCTCGAGCACGGGCGAGAGCTGCTTGCAGGGGCCGCACCAGGTGGCCCAGAGGTCGAGGACGACCGGGACGGTCATCGAGAGCTCGAGCACGTCGGCCTGGAAGGCGGCGTCGGTCGTGTCGATCACCCACGAGCCACCGCCCGCGGCGCCGTCGGTCGCCGGAGGCGGCGGAGCGCTGGACCGCGGGTTCAGCGGGATGGCGCCCGAGAAGCGGCTGAGGGGGTCGACCGTCATGCGTCCAGTGTTCCAGCCGCGGCCAGGGAGCCGGCCGGACGAACCTCTCCGATCGGTGGATCTCGGCCCGCGCACCGCCCACCGACGGCCCGGCACCCCTACCGTGGTCGCCGTGAGCGTGCCGGCCTGGGCGGAGATGCTGCTCGAGTCGACCCCCGCGTTCGTCATCGTGACGAACAGCGACCGCCAGATCGTGGGCATGAGCGCGGTCGCCCGCCGCCGCCTCTCCGCCCTGCGGCCCATGCCCCGCACGCTCGGCGACATCGAGGACGCCGCGGGCAAGCCGATCGCCGACGGCACCGCGCCGGCCTCGGCCGCGCTGCAGCGGCGCGGCGCGTTCCAGGGCGAGCTCACCCTGCCGGACCCGGACGGCGGCCTGCCTACCACCTACGAGCTCACCATCCAGCGCTTCCCCGAGGGCGGCACGATGGTGCTCGCCGTCGACAAGCGCGACGTCACCACGCGCGTGCAGGCCGAGCGTGACCGGGCCGCCACCGAGGAGTACCTCGCCCGCCTGGGCCACGAGCTCCGGACGCCGCTGAACGCGGTGCTCGGCTTCGCGCAGCTGCTCGAGCTCGAGAACCTGGGCGACGACGCGGGCGAGTCCGTGCAGCGCATCCTCACCGCCGGCCGGCACATGGCGACGCTGCTCGATGAGGTGCTCGACCTCGCACGGGTGCGCGGCGGCGGCGTCGACCTCGACGTCGGCCCGGTGCCGGTGCTCGAGGTCGTGCGCGGCGTGCTCGACCTCGCGCAGCCGCAGGCCGATGCCCGCTCCATCACGCGCACGATGGACCCGGCCGAACCCGTCGTCGCGCTGGCCGACCGGACGAGGTTGTGGCAGGTCGTGCTCAACCTCGTGTCCAACGCCGTGAAGTACGGGCGCGACGGCGGCGAGGTGCGCGTCGGGGTGCGGAGCGTCGGCCCCGAGCGGCTGCGCATCGAGGTCGTCGACGACGGGCCGGGTCTGCCCGAGGGGTCGCTCACGCGGCTGTTCCGCCCGTTCGAACGGCTCGGGGCCGACAAGACCGGCATCGAGGGCACCGGCCTCGGCCTGGCCCTCTCGCACGCGCTCGTCACTGCGATGGGCGGCACGCTCTCGGCGACGTCCACGGTCGGCGGCGGCACCACGATGACCGTCGACCTCGTCGCTCTCGACGCCGACCTCGCCGCCGGCGAACCCCGGCGCGCGGCGCGCACCATCGTGCACGTCAGCGGCGACCAGGCGTCGCACGCCCTCGTCGCGCAGGCCTTGCGCTCGCGGCTCGGCGCGCAGTCGTTGCCGGTGCGCAGCGCGCAGACGGCCGCGAGCGCCGTGCTCCGCGCGATGCCCGCGCTCGTGCTCGTCGACGACGAACTGCCCGACGGCAGCGGGGCGGAGCTGCTGCAGCTGCTCGCCTCGCAGCCGGAGACCGCGCTCATCCCCGTCGTGGTGCTCGCGCAGGACGCCGAGGACCGTCGTGTCGCCGTCCGGCTGCGGGGCGCCGGCGCGGCCGCCGTGCTCGACCTGCCGCTGAACGTGCGCGAGCTGCTCCGCGTCGTCGGCCGCTACCTCGACCGCGCCGACGCGGGCTGAGCCGGTCAGCGCGCCGTCAGCTCGCGGACAGGTGCGCGGGCAGGCGCCACACGCCCTGGTCACGCGTGAAGCGATGCTCGGCCACGACCGCGGTCACCGGGACGGGCCCGTAGACGTGCGGGTAGTCGCCGTGGTGGCCGGCCGGCTCGACCTTCAGGAGGTCGCCGAGCGCATCGCCCTCGATCTCGAGCAGCACGAGGTCGCCCTCGATCGCCCCGTAGTGCCGCGCCGCCACGCCTTCCACCTGGTCGAGGAACGAGCAGTGGATGTAGCCGACCTCGGCGAGTGACTGGTCGAGCGTCGATTCGATCAGCGCTCCTCCCCGCTTCTGCTCCGCCCAGTCCTCCGGACGGGACACGTGGAAGATGCGCACCGCGCCAGCATGCCCGCGGAGGGCTCCTGACCTCGACCACCACCCGGCCGACATCGGCGAAGTGGCAGGTCTGACCCCTGCGGATCCGCCACAAAGCCGATGTCGACCAGCTCAGAGGGCGGCGACGAGGGTGTCGGCGGCGGTGAACGGGTCGGTCTTCCCCGCGGCGACCGCCCGCGCCTGGTCGGCGAGCGCGTCGCCGGAGTCCAGCCGCCCCATCTGACGACGGAGCAGTCCGAGCGCCAGGGCCTCGATCTCGACCTGCGCGCGGTGCTCGCGCCGACGCTGCAACGTGCCGGTGGACTCGAGCCACGCGCGGTGCGCCTCGATCGCGTCGATGACCTCGTCGATGCCTTCGCCGCGAGCGGCGACGGTCTTGTGGATCGTGGGCAGCCAGCCGCCCTCGACCGACGGCGACATGCCGAGCATGTGGCGCAGGTCGCGCGTGGTCGCTTCCGCGCCGTCGCGGTCGGCCTTGTTCACGACGAACACGTCGGCGATCTCGAGGATGCCGGCCTTCGCGGCCTGGATGCCGTCACCGGCGCCGGGTGCGAGCAGCACGAGCGTCGTGTCGGCGAGGCCGGCGATCTCGACCTCGCTCTGGCCGACGCCGACGGTCTCGACGAGCACGACGTCGCAGCCGGCGGCGTCGAGCACGCGCAGTGCCTGCGGCGCCGCCGCGGACAGCCCACCGAGGTGCCCGCGTGAGGCCATGGAGCGGATGTAGACCTCGTTGTCGCCGGCGTGGTCCTGCATGCGCACGCGGTCACCGAGCAGCGCCCCGCCGCTGAACGGCGACGACGGGTCGACCGCGAGCACACCGACGCGCTTGCCGCGGGCGCGGAACGCGGACACGTAGGCCGACGTCGACGTGGACTTGCCGACACCCGGCGAACCGGTGATGCCGATGACCGCCGCGCGGCCGGTGAACGGCGCGACGAGCCGCATGACGTCGCGCAGCACGGGGCCACCGGTGGTGTCGTCCTCGACGAGCGAGATCAGCCGCGCCACCGCGCGCGGGGATCCCTTGCCCGCCGCCTCGACGAGCTCGGCCGGGGTGGGCTGGCTCGTCACGCGGCGAACCTATCGGCCGACGCGACACCTGGATCGCTCGCGACCGGCGGCGAAAGATCTCCGCCCACCGCGACGACACACCCGCCGGTCGCGACCAGCGGCGAAAGATCTCCGCCCACCGCGACCGGCCGGGGACCGCGAACGTCAGCCACCGTCCACCCGGTCAGCCGCCTTCCGACGCTCGTGGCCGTCAGGCCACGGCGTTCGTCAGGACGCAGGGACGTGCAGGATCAGCGCGTCGCCCTGACCGCCACCGCCGCACAGCGTGGCCGCGGCGATGCCGCCGCCCCGACGGCCGAGCTCGATGGCGGCGTGCAGCGCGATGCGGGCCCCGCTCGCGCCGATCGGGTGGCCGAGCGCGATGGCGCCGCCGTCGACGTTGACGACGTCCGGCGACAGCCCGAGCTCCTTGACCGCGACGAGGCCGACAGCGGCGAACGCCTCGTTGATCTCGACGAGGTCGAGGTCGGCCGGGGTGAGGCCTTCCTTCGCCAGGGCGGCGAACAGCGCGGCCGACGGCTGGATCTGCAGCCGGTTGTCCGGGCCGGCGACGTTGCCGTGCGCACCGATCTCGGCGAGCACGGGCGCGCCGAGCTCCTTGGCCTTCTCGGCGCTCATGACGACGACCGCCGCGGCCCCGTCGCTGATCTGCGAGGCGTTGCCGGCGGTGAGGGTGCCGTCCTTGGTGAACGCGGGGCGGAGCGAGCCGAGCGACTCCGCGGTGGTGCCGGGGCGCACGCCTTCGTCCTCGGTGATGAGGATCGGGTCGCCCTTGCGCTGCTTGATCGCGACCGGCGTGATCTCCTTCTCGAACCGGCCTTCCTTCATCGCGGCGGCGGCCAGCTCGTGCGAGCGCGCGGCGAACTCGTCCTGCTCCTCGCGCGTGAGGTTGTACTCCGGCATGTACTTCTCGGTCGCCTCACCCATCGCGACGTGGTCGAACGCGTCGGACAGGCCGTCGTGGAACGTGGCGTCGAGCAGCTCGCCGTTGCCGTAGCGGTAGCCGCTGCGCGCGTTCGGCAGCATGTAGGGGGCGCCGGTCATGGACTCCATGCCGCCCGCGACGACGATGTCGTGCTCGCCCGCGCGGATGAGCTGGTCGGCCAGCGCGATCGCGTTGAGCGAGGACAGGCAGGCCTTGTTGATCGACATCGACGGGACGCTGAACGGGATGCCGCCCGCGACCGCGGCCTGACGGGCCGGGACCTGCCCCTGGCCGGCGAAGATGACCTGGCCCATGAGGACGTACTCGACCTGGTCGCCGGTGATGCCGGCCCGCTCGAGGGCGGCCTTGATGGCCACGCCGCCGAGGTCCTGCGCCGAGAGGTCCTTGAAGGCGCCCGAGAGCTTCCCGATCGGGGTCCGAGCCCCGCTGACGATCACCGAACGAGCCATGGGACCGGCCTCCTCGCCGCACCTACTGGTCAGTAACGTCCTACTAGGACTAGAGCGTAGCCAACCCCCTGATCCTCCCCCTCAGCCAGCCGAGTGAGCCACATCACCGGCAAGATTGAGACGTGACCGACAACTCTGCCCCTTCACTGTTCACGGCCATCGATCACGTCGGCATCGCCGTCACCGACCTCGACGCGTCCATCAAGCTCTACGAGGAGCAGTACGGCATGCGCTGCGTCCACGTCGAGGTGAACGAGGAGCAGGGCGTCCGCGAGGCGATGATGGCGGTCGGCGACTCCGGCTCGTTCATCCAGCTCCTCGAGCCCCTGCACGACGACACCACCATCGGCAAGTTCATCGCCAAGAACGGCCCGGGCATCCAGCAGATGGCCTACCGCGTGGCCGACCTCGACTCCGTGAGCGAGAAGCTCCGCGCCGGTGGCCTGCGCCTGCTCTACGACGAGCCGCGCCACGGCACCGCGAACAGCCGCGTGAACTTCATCCACCCCAAGAGCGCCGGGGGCGTGCTCGTCGAGCTGGTCGAGCCCTCTCCCGAGGGCATGGGCCACTAGCCCGAGATCAGCCCATCTGCACCGAGGTGCCGGCCGACACGTAACCGTGGTCGGTCTGCACGCTGACGTTGACGGCCAGCGACCCGTTCCCCTGCTGCTTGTAGATGCGGAACGTGAACGGCGGCGGCGCACCGGGCCCCTTGCCGAGCGCCGGGTCGGCGAAGGTCGGGAAGGACGTCGAGCCGTCGTAGCCGTTGGCCGACCACTGGTAGTTGTCAGCGATCGCGCCGGCGCCCGCGTCGAACGTGGGCGTCACCGTCACCAGATCGCCTTCGTGCGGGCTGGGGTTCGACACCGTCAGCGTGAGGACGGGGTGGGTCGCGATGACGCTCACGTGGAACGGCCAGACCCCGGTGGCGCCGGTGCTGTCGCGCGCGGTGATCGTGCCGTCGTACTCACCGGCGGCGGTGTAGGCGTGCTCCTCCGTCAGGTACGACGTGCCGAGCGGGCCGTTGCCGGCGAACGTCCCCTGGGCGTGCGCCGACCCGTCACCGAAGTCGACGTCGAACGTGGTGAGCTGCGCACCGAGTGAGGGCAGCACGTCGTCGACGTAGACGTAGGTGCCGAGGTTGGTGGCGGACTCCGGTCCGGACATCGCGGTCGTGCCGTACCACCGCTCGCCGTCCGCGAAGGAGGGCGCGGTGCCGAAGACCGCGACCTCGGCGGAGTCCTCGCGCACACCGCCGTGGTTGTCGCGCGAGGTGAGCTGCACGTAGTAGAGGCCGGGTGCCGCGTAGGTGTGCGACAGCACGGACGGGACGGGCCCGGCTGTGACGGGCGGCAGGATCTGCGACAGGTCATCGCCCCAGCTGACCGAGTAGGCCACGAGCGCGTCGCCCGCCGGAGCGGTCGCGCTCGTGTGGAGCTCGTACCCGGTGCCGAGCGCGATGCGCGCGGTGTGCGGCGTCGCGGTGAACGTCATCGCGCCGCCGACGACGTCGACCACCATCGTCGCCGTGTCCTGGTTGGTGCCGTCGGAGACGGTGACCGACGCGGTGTACTTCCCGGCCGTGGTGTAGGTGTGCGACGCACCCGCGTACTGCGTCTCGAAGGCAGCGCTGCCGTCGCCGTAGTCGAAGGTGAACGTCTCCCCGCCCGGCGGGAACGGAAAGCCCGAGCTTCCCGGGTAGGCGCTGGTCGCCGCGCTGAACCCGATGCTGCGGCCCGCGTGGATGCGGCCGGTCGCCACCTCGATCTGGTCGTAGTTGTCGGACAAGGGGTCGCTCTCCCAGCCGAGGAGGTTCGCGTGCAACCCGCCGTCCGAGTAGGTGTAGGACGCGGCCCCGCTCGCCTTCTGGCCGGCGGAGTCGACGACCATCAGGATCGCGCCGTACACGCCCTGCCGCGCGTAGGTGTGGTGCAGCGACGACGGGGGCGCACCGGTGCCCGTGGTGAAGGTGCCGTCGCCCCATGCCATGCGGAAGGAAGCGACGGTCGTCCCACCGTTCGCGTGGGTGCCCGCGGTGGACACAGTGAGGTTGCCGCTGGTGTCGGACGCGGCAGTGGTCACGGTCACGGTGGGCTGCAGGTCGAGACCGACCACGACGCTCGAGGTCGCGCTCTGCCCGCGGAGGTCGTGCACCGTCAAGGTCGCGGTGTGCAGGCCCTGCTGGTCGTAGAAGTGCGACAGGACGGCGACGGGGCCGCCCAGACCGTGATGGTCCGGTGACTCGTCGCCGAACGCGAGGTTCCAGCTGGTGATGCGGTCGCCGGCGGGCATCGTGACGTCGGTCCGGAAGATCGAGTCGGTGCAGCACTGGTAGCCGAAGCCCGGGTCGGAGGTGGCGAAGACCGGGCCGCGCGAACCGTCGTAGGTGAGCGTCGCGACGAGCGGACCGGTCCCGATCGTCGGTGTCGTCGGTGTGGTCGGTGACGTCGGTGTGGTCGGTGTCGTCGGTGTGGTCGGTGACGTCGGCGACGACTCCGGCGCCCCGTTGAGCACGTCCGCCGGATCGGGCACGACGGTCGTCGTGGCGAGCAGCGCGGCCGGAACGCTCACGCGGTCAGCACCGGCGCCACCGTCGGCCACGTCGCCGGACCCGCCCACGATGCGCAGCACGTCGGCACCGGCTCCTCCGCGCACGGTGAACCGCCCGTGCGCGCCGGTGGTGAGGCGGTCCGCGCCCGCTCCGCCGGCGAGGAGCTGCTGTCCGCTACCGCCGGTCAGCACGTCGTCGCCGTCGTCGCCGTAGGCAGCGCCGTTGCCGGCCCCGAGCCAGATGCTGTCGTTGCCCGGGCCGCCGTGCACGACCGCGCCGCCGCGCGCGAGGATGCGATCGTTGCCCGCACCCCCGTAGACGGCCTTGGCCGCGCCGGCGCAGATCAGGTCGTTGCCGGCACCCCCGTAGATCGTGTCCCCCGCGCCGGGGGCGACGATCACGTCGCCCCGGGCGGTGCCCCGCACGACGTGGTGGGCAGCGGTGACCACGATGGTCGCCTTGTGCCCCTGGCAGCTCGGCGGAGTCGCCGCCGACGCGTGGCCGGTCATGCCGGTCGCGCTCGCCGCCGCAACCGCGACGGCGAGCGCAACCTTCAGACGGGAAGGCACGGTCAGCTGGTCACCGGGAAGGACGCGTCCGCCTCGGCGAGCCCGTGGTCGGTGACGTAGAAGAACTGCAGCGTCAGCCCCGTGCTGGTGACGGTGACGTCGAACGGCTTCGGGTTCCCGTTGCCGACCTGGTAGAACGGGTCGGTCTGCGACGAGTACACGTACCAGTGGTCGGACACCGCGCCCGCGCCCGGGTCGAACTGCGGCGTGACCGTGACGGTCTCGCCGACCTTCGGCGTCGGGTCGGACAACGTGAGCGCGATGGAGGGCGGGCCGGCGAGGACGCTCACGTGGATCGAGCGGGTCACGCTCTGGCCGCCCGTCTCGTGCACGACGATCGTCGCGGTGTACTCGCCCGCCTCGGCGTAGCTGTGCTCACCGCTGACGACGCCGGCACCGTTGTCGTCGGGCGAGATGTTGCCCGTGAGGTGCGGGCTGCCGTCCCCGTAGTCGAGGTCGAAGTCGGTCAGCTCGTGACCGGTGCTCGGGAGGATCGAGCTGGCGTCGAAGTAGATCGCCGACTCCTCCTCGGCTTCCTCCTCTTCGCCGTTCTCGCTCGTCACGTCGACCGGACCCTTGTTCGCGGTCACGCCGATCCAGCGGGTGTCACCGGCGTCGAAGCGCATCGTCGGCTCGCTGCCCGTCACGTAGATGCGGCTGCTGTCGAAGGCGAAGCCGCCGTGCGACGTGTACACGTCGACGTAGGCCGAGTAGACGCCGGGCTTGCCGGCGTGGACCGGCAGCGTAGCCGGAAGCGCACCCGGGACGGACTGCTGGAACAGCACCGAGTAGCCGTCGTCGACCTCGACGTCATAGCCCACCACGGACTCGCCGGCCGGAAGGGTGAGGTGGGTCGTGAGCTGGCCGTCGTTGCCGGTGGCCAGTGCGAGCGCCGACGGGGTGACCGACAGGGTCGGGTAGCCGCTGACGACGTCGGCCGGCATCGTCGCCGTGGAGGACACCGCGCCGACGGTGACCTTCAGCGTGATCGTGTAGTGCCCGGCCGCCGAGTACACGTGGTAGTGCTCCAGCGTCGGGTCGAACTGGGTCGTGGTCGTCGCACCGTCACCCCAGGTGACGGTGAACGTCGGGTTCCCCGCGACACCGATGCTCGTCCGCGACAGGTCGAGGAAGATCCCGTTGCCCGTGCGGGTGCGATCGACGCTGGTGGGCACCAGGTCCGTCGCGCCCCCAGAGACGTCCACGAGGTGCGCGTGGATCTTGCCCGCCTCGTCGTAGGCGACCGCATCGTCAGCGATCGCGATGCCGCCGTGGTCGTCGACGACCGCGACGACCACCGGGAAGTGACCGAACACCGCGTAGTGGTGGGTGAGCGACCCGGGGAGCGCCCCTGTACCGGTCGACTCGGTGCCGTCTCCCCAACCGACGTAGTAGCCCGCGAGGGTGGCGCCCGTCGCGGGGGCCGTGCCCGTCGTGGTGAGGGTGACGTCGCCCGCCGAGGGGTTGCTCATCGACTCGTGCAGCGTCGGCAGCGGACGGGCGTCGACCACCGTCGTCGTGGTCGCGACGGCGCCGTGGACGTCGCGCACCGCGAGCGTGGCCGTGTAGTGGCCCGCGCTGAGGTAGGTGTGGATGAGGTGCTCCGGCGGGGCCGCGAGGCCCGAGTGCACCGGCGTTCCGTCACCGAAGTTCAGCGACCAGCCCGCAAGGCTGTCACCAGCCGGCGTGGTGAAGCCGGTGGTGAAGGGGTCGCAGCACGTGAAGGTCGCCTGCGTGACGAGCACGGGGCCGGCTGAGCCGTCGTACAGCAGCGACGCGCTGAGCGTCGGAGTCGCCGGGGCGGTCGGGGTCGTCGGGGTCGTCGGCGTCGTGGGCTTTCCGCCGACCAGGACGCCGTTGAGGTAGTCGAGGGCGTCCTTCACGATGGTCGTGACCGAGAGCAGGCCGAGCGGGACCGTGATGAAGTCACCGTCAGCCCCGCCGTCGACGAAGTTGCCCGAACCGCCCTTGATGACGAGGAAGTCGACGCCCGGACCGCCGAGCAGCGTGAAGCGGCCGAACAGGCCACCGATCAGCCGGTCGTTGCCCGCACCTCCGGAGAGCAGCTGCTTGCCCTTGCCGCCGTAGATCGTGTCATTGCCGTCGTCGCCGTAGGCCTGGCCGTTGCCCGGGCCGAGGTAGATCGTGTCGTTGCCCGCCCCACCGTGGATGACCGGGTTGCCGGCGCCGGCGAGCGCCGTGGCGGCGTGCGCGGACAGCACGTGCTTCACCGCGGGGGACTTCAGCTGGCGGATCACGTCGTTGCCGCTGCCGCCCTGGACCTTCGGGCTGCCCCAGAACGTCACCCGGTCGTTCCCGGCACCGGCGTCGATCAGCTTGGCCGCTCCGGCACACACGAGGTCGTTGCCCTTGCCCGCGAGGATCGTGTCACCCGCGCCCAGCGCGACGATGACGTCGCTCTTGCCGGTGCCGTGCACCGTGACGTGGCTCTTCTTCACGACGATCGTCGCGCGGTGGCCCTGGCACGTCGGTCGGGGCGCACTGCTGGTCACCGCGCCGACGGGGAGAGCGACACCGACGAGTGTGCTCACTGCGATCACCGCGCCGACGAGGCTGCGACGACGAGACATGGTTGACGTCCTTCCGCTAAAGGGTGCGGACGGGACCGTAACGACGCCTCCTGCGCGTTCGTGGCAGTTCACGCATTGATGGTCCTTAGGGACCAGTCGTCGCGTTCATGCGCACCATTCCGGGCCAAAACCGCATCGGGACGGTGCGCGCGCCCTAGCGTCGAGCCGTGCGCGTCCGATCCCTGCTCGTGTCGGCCGCGCTCGTCGCGACCGCGCTGCCCATGGCGACGGCCGGCCTCGACGGAGCCGCAGCGGCGAGCTGCACGGCGCCGGCGATGACGTTCGCCGCGAGCTCCGCGAGCACGCTCGCCCCGGGCGTCACCGCCTTGACCGGCTCGACCCGCACGGGCACGACGAAGGTCGGCGTGCACGTGGTGCGCGTCGACCTCACGAAGGCGCGCCTGCGCGTCGCCGGGCCAGGGGCCACGGGCTCGGCCCGCGTGCAGGACATCCTGGCCTCCCTCGACGACGGTGTTGCTGCCGTGAACGGCGACTTCTTCCACATCGCCGCGGACGGGGTGAGCGTCGCGCCCGACGGCCCGATCGCCGACGAGGGCCAGATCGTGAAGGCCGGAGCGGGCGAAGCCGACGCGCTGGTCGTCAGCAACGGCATCGCATCCGTGACCCAGCCCCGCTTCGGCGGGGGTGTCACGTTCACCGACGTGCTCACCGCCACCGCGTCCGCGGTGAAGGCCGGCCCGTCTGCCACGACCGCGGTGGCCCCGGCCACCAAGACGACGACCAAGCCCGCACCGACGAAGCCGAAGACAGCGAAGAAGACGAAGAAGAAGATCAAGCACAAGAAGAAGCACCGGAAGAGCCACCACAAGGCCAAGCCCAAGCGCAAGAAGCACAAGAAGCACACGGTGGCGCACCCCGTGCGACGCCCGGCCGCCACGGTCGTGGTCACGCCGGCACCAGTGGCCCCGGCGGGGACCACGTCATCTCTCGGCGCGAGCGCGGCCGTGTCCCTCGACGGCCTCAACGACGTCGACGGCCGGGTCGGCGCCGTCCTGATCACCTCGCGCTGGGGCACGTCGTTCGTCGCCCCGTCCATCCCGGCGAAGGACATCGAGGTGGTCGCGGCGAACGGCGTCGTCACCCAGGTGCTGTCCGCCGACGACGCCGTGCGACCCGCCCCTGGCCAGGTCGCCGTCGTGCTGTCGCCGGCGATCGCCGGCGCCATGCCGTGGCTGTCGAAGGGCGACCGCATCGGCGTGCACGGCGCCCTCTCCGGTCCCGACGGCCCGGCGGACGCCGCGATCGGCGGCAACGCGCGGCTCGTCGGCGACGACGTGGTCGACCCGTCCTGCTCGCTGGGATCGGACACGACCCGGCGTCCGCGCGTGGCCGTGGGCACCTACGACAGCGGGCACAGCGTCGTCATCGCGGTCACCGACGGCGACAGCTCCACCATGCCGGGGCTCACGTTGCACGAGCTCGGCTCGCTCATGCGATCCCTGGGCGCGACCGGTGCGCTGAACCTCGACGGTGGTCAGTCGAGCACGTTGCGCGAGCGCACCGCTGGTGGCTGGTTCGAGGCGACGATGAGCGATCGCTCGACCGAGCGCCCGGTCTCCGACGTGCTGGCGGTCGTCACCGGCTGAGGTGGGGAGCGGCGCGAGAAGCGTCACCGCTCGAGGGCTTCAGGACCTTGATCGACTGACCGTTCCCACTCCTACGAGCACGCGCGCCCGAAGGCTGGCTCTCCCCTGCCCTGTCCCCCGCCGTTGGAGACCCTGTGACCGCCCGCTTCCCCCGGCCGTACCGGATCGCTCCGGCCGGCACGGCCCTGCTCGCGCTCGCGCTGCTCCCCGGTGCCGCCCACCTGCCCGCCCGGGCGGTCGCCGCTCCTGC
>DASZYF010000130.1:0-5703 GCA_035545535.1 Mycobacteriales bacterium
TCCCGCGAGCCGTAGGGCGCGCGGGGCAGCAGTGCTGCCGGTCCGAGCCGCCGGGCCGCGGGCCCGCCGGTGTCGGGGGGCGCGACGCGACCGCCGCGCTCCTGGTCCTCGGAGGTGTCTGTCATGGGTGCTCGCCTCTTCCGCGCGAGGTCAGCCGTTGCCGGGTCACCGTCGCACCGCGCGGGGGCGGGGTTGAGCCGTCGCCGCGATGCGATCGGAAGTTCGCCCGGCGGACCCATCTCGTCTGTGCCGTTCGCCCTCCGGACCTAGCCCCTTCGAGCCACGCGCGCGGGGCGGGTGCCCGCGCACCCCTCCGCCATCACAGGCACTTCGCGCGTAGCGTCCGCAGGCGAGATGTCGCGGGAACCGGGCGATGCACGCGCCTCCGACGGCCGCACCGACACCGGAGGCGGGCTCCCGCCGCTGCCCGACGCGTCGTGGCGCCGGATCCTCGAAGGCGCCGCCGAGCTGGTGATCGTCGGCCGCGCCGACACCGAGATCCTGTGGCTCACGCCGAGCGTCACCGAGATCGCGGGGTACCCGCCGCACATGCTGGTCGGGCAGAACGGGTGGGACCTGGTCGTCGAGGAGGACCTCGAGCCGGTCACCGCCTTCATGGACGAGGTGCTGGCGCACCCGGGGCCGCACGGGCCGATGGAGTTCCGCCTCCGCGCGGCCGGCGGGGGCGAGGTGTGGGTCGAGCAGCGCATCATGAACGCGCTCGACGATCCCGCGCTCGGCTGCCTCGTCGTCTACATGACCGACGTGACCGCGCGCCGGGCCATGTCGGAGCAGGTGGCAGCGCGGGAGCGGGAGTACCGGGCCGTCCTCGACTCCGCCACCGACGGCATCGCCGTCGTCGACGCCGACGGCCGCATCCGGGTGGCGAACGCCGCGCTCGCCGACCTCTTGCGCACCACGCCGGACGCGTTGGTCGGTGTCGCCTCGGCCGAGCTCGTCGACGCGTCGCACCGGCGCGAGCTGTTCGCCCGGGCCGCGGCGAGTGAGGCCGACGTCCGGCTGCGGGTGGTGCTCCGCGCGGCGGACGGGACGGCGGTGCCGGCCGCGGTCTCGGTGACGCCGTACGCCGGTGGGAACGACGGGAGCACGCTCGCGATCATCCGGGACCTCAGCGAGCAGCAGGAGCACGAGGACGCGCTGCAGAGCGCGATGCAGGCCGACCCGCTCACCGGTCTGGCCAACCGCGCCGCGCTGCACGCTGCCGTCACCGCCGCGGCCGCGGACCCCGCCGAGCAACCGCTCGGACTGCTGCTCATCGACCTCGACGACTTCGGGCGGATCAACCTCGCCTACAGCGAGGAGCACGGGGACCACGTGCTCCGCGAGGTCGGGCGTCGGCTGGGCCATGCGGTCGGGCCGGCGGGCGTGCTGGCGCGGGTGGGCGGCGACGAGTTCGGCGTCCTGGTCAAGAGCGTCACCTCCGAGAGCGCGCTGCTCCAGCTCGCCCGTCAGCTCCAGGCGGCCGTCGCGCAACCGCTGCGCGCGGTCGATGCGACCGTGTCGGTCACTGCCAGCGTGGGAGGCGCGGTGGTCGGGTCGCCCTCCCCGGACCTGCTCTTCCGCACCGCCGGCCGGGCGCTCGCGCGGGCGCGCGTCGACGGCGCCGGCCGCGCACTCGTCCGCACCGATGCCGCACCCGCGCCCGCGCCGCACGACGTCGAGCTGGAGCAGGAGCTGCGGCGCGCACTCGCCCACGGCGAGCCCCGGCTGCACTACGACCCCGTGGTGCGCCTGCTGGACGGCACCTGCATCGGCGCGCAGGCCCGCATCGACTGGCTCTCCCCGAGCCGGGGACTGATGAGCGGGGGAGCACTCATCACGCTCGCCCACCGCATGGGCGCGCTCGACGCAGTGGTGGACCGGGTGCTCGTCGGGGCGTGCGCGGACGCCGCGACGTGGGAGCTGATCGCCGACCGGCTCGTGGTCGTGCCGGTCATGCCGAGGCTGCTCCTGCGGCCGTCGTTCCGCGGCGCCGTCGACCGGGCCCTGCACCGCAGCCGGCTCGACCCGCAGGCGCTCGTGCTGCGGCTCGTGGTCGGCCGCCGCGACGAGTCGTCCGGCCCGGCCGTCATGGCCGCGCTGGCCGCGGTGCGCGCCACCGGGGTCCGCGTCGCCGTCGACGACCTCGGCCTGCTCGGCACGTCCCTCATGCACGGCGGCGTCCCGCCGGTCGACCTCCTCGGGCTCAGCTCGGCGATGGTCGGTCACGTGGGCAGCGACGCCGAGCAGTCGGCGGCGGCCAGCGCCCTGGCCTGGCTCGGGCGCAGCCGGGGCCTCACCGTGATCGCCGACGGCGTCGACGAGCCCGACGACGCCGACCTGCTCCGTCGCCTCGGCATCGAGCTCGGCACCGGACGGCTCTGGGGCCAGCGGCTCTGGCCGGCGGAGATGGCGGCCCGGCTCGCCCCGCGCGCACGGCGGGGGACGCGCGCGCGGCTCACGACGGCCGACCTCGACCCGGTCGTCGTCGCCCGGCTCGTCGAGCTGCGCGCGCAGGCCGCGTCCGCGACGACGATCGCCTCCGCGCTCAACCGGGACGGGCTCCCGGCGCCCGGCGGCCGCCGCTGGCACCCGGCGACCGTGCGCGCGCTGCTCGCCGAGCTGCAACGCGCCGACTGACGACCCTCGGGGACCTCACCTAGTCCGATGGGACCGGCATAGCTGATCCCTCCGGCCACAACCGGCCGACGCCCCTCATCGGCGGGAACACCCGCTCCGAACGGTCCGGGCATGTCGCCCCTGTGCCCTGCCCCGTACCCGACCGCTCCGGAGCTGCGCCTCACGGTGCAGCTCGCCCTGCTGCAGAGCCGGACCGCCGCCTGCGCGCGCCGTGAGGCGGCCGAGCGCCGCCAGCGGGTGTGCGCCCGGATCACCGGCGCGCTGGCCACGACCGCGACGGTCGTCGCCGGCGTGGACCTCGTCCAGCTCGCCCTGCACCTCGCCTGACACCCACCTCGCCAGACACCCACCTCGCCAGACACCCACCTCGCCTGACACCCACCACGCCTGACACCCCCTCGCCTGGACCCCCTCGCCCGGAACCCACTGCCCGACACCCACGAGGAGCTCGCCATGCGCGTCGTCCCTGCCCAAGACCTGCGTCGTGGACCCACCCGGGTCGTGCGCCCCCGCACCAGCACGCCGGCGGTGACGCTGGTGGTGCCCACGCTGAACGAGGAGCGCAACCTGCCGTGGGTGCTCGCCCGGGTGCCCGACGAGGTCAGCGAGATCATCGTCGTCGACGGCCGGTCGACCGACGCGACCGTCGACGTCGCCCTCGCGGCCGACGACCGCGTGCGGGTCGTCCTGGAGCGTCGGCGCGGCAAGGGCGCCGCGCTGCTCGCCGGCTTCGCCGCCGCGCACGGCGACGTCATCGTCGCGATCGACGCCGACGGGTCGATGGACCCGGCCGAGCTGCCGTTGTTCGTCTCGGCCCTCGTGCGCGGCTACGACTTCGTCAAGGGCTCGCGCGTCGCCGTCGGCGGTGACAGCGAGGACTTCTCGGTGATCCGCCGCATCGGCTCGGGCGTGCTGACGTTCGTCGCGAACCGCATGTACGGGCTGCGGTGGAGCGACATGTGCTACGGCTACTTCGCGTTCTGGGCCGACGTGCTGCCGACGATCGGGATCGAGCACGACCAGCTCACCACCCGTGCCGTCGGCGAAGCGCTCGCGGCCGAGGGCGGCCGCCCGCGCCGGTTCGGTGTGCTGCACGCGGAGCAGTGGGAGCTGCCCTACGGCGACGGCTTCGAGATCGAGGCGGCGCTGTTCCTGCGGTGCGCCCGTGCGCAGAAGCTCATCGCCGAGGTGCCGAGCGTGGAGCTGCCGCGGCAGTCCGGCGTCAGCAACCTGCACCCGGTGCAGGACGGGTGGCGCGTGCTGACCGCGATCCTGCGCGAGCGCGGCCGCCGCCGGCGCCCGCTGCCCGTCCCGATCGGGCGCGGCGACGTGCTCGCCCGGACCGTCGCATGAACGTCGCAGTGGTGATCTGCTGCTACACGAGCGCGCGGTGGGACGACGTGGTCGCCGCCCTGTCCGCCCTCGCGGGGCAGACGCGCCCCGCCGACGAGGTGCTCGTCGTCGTGGACCACAACCCGCAGCTGCTCCAGCAGGCCACGGACGTGCTCCGCCGCGTGCTGCCCGGAGTGCGGGTCATGCCCTCGACCGGGCCGCGCGGCCTGTCCGGGGCGCGCAACACCGGCGTGGCCGCGGCGAGCGCCGACATCGTCGCGTTCCTCGACGACGACGCGTGCCCCGAACCGGGCTGGCTCGCCGCGCTGGTCGCTCCCTACGAGGACCCGGCGGTCGTCGGCACCGGCGGCACCGTGCTCCCGCGGTGGCCCGGTGAGCGCCCGGGGTGGTTCCCGCAGGAGTTCGACTGGGTCGTCGGCTGCAGCTACGCGGGCCTGCCCAGCACACCCGCCCCCATCCGCAACCCCATCGGCGCGTCGATGTCGTTCCGCCGTGAGGTGCTCACCACCGGGCCGTCCGACACCGCGTTCGACACCGGGCCGTTCAGCACCGCGCTGGGCCGGGTCGGGACGCTGCCGCTCGGCTGCGAGGAGACCGAGCTGGCGATCCGGGTGCACGCGGAGCGGCCGGACTCGCGCATCTGCTACGCCCCCGCGTCGGTCGTGCGCCACCGCATCTCCATCGACCGCACGCGGGTGCGCTACTTCGTCCGCCGGTGCTGGGGCGAGGGCCTGTCCAAGGCGGCGGTCGTGCGGTCGGTCGGCGCGGCCGGCCTCGCGGCGGAGCGGGCGCACGTGATGCGGGCGCTGCCGCGCGGCGTCGTCCGGGCGTTCCGCGCCCACCGGCCGGACCGCGCCGGTGCCCTGCTGCTCGGCCTGCTCGTCACCACCGCCGGCTACGCCGTCGGCCGCCTGTGGCCGCTGCCGCGGACGTCCCGATGACCGTCCCGATGACCGCACCGGACGGCTCCCGCGGGGCCGCGCCACTGCTGCGGGCGAGCGCGTCGATGATCGCGACCACCGTCCTCACCGCCGGTGCCGGCTTCGCGTTCTGGACCGTCGCCGCCCGGCACTGGGACACCGCGTCCGTCGGGCACGCGGCCGCCGCGCTGTCGGCCGTCGCGGTGGTGGCCGTGCTGTCGTCGCAGACCGTCAGCGCGTCCCTGCTCGGGCGGATGCCGCGCGCCGCGGACGCGCACGGGCTGCTCGCGTGCGGGCTCGTGACCACGGGATCCGTCGCGCTCGCACTGGCCGTCGTCGTGCGCGCCGGCGTCGTGCCGGCCGTCCCCGCGCTGGCGTCGCTGCGGACGCCCGCGATGACCGCGCTGTTCCTCCTCGTGTGCGTCGCCCACGGTGTGGCGGCGACCGCCGACGCCGCGTCGGTCGCGCTGCGGTCGAGCCGGGTCATGACGGGCCGGGCCGCCGCGCACGGGTTCGGCAAGCTGGCCGTCGTCGTGGCGGTCGCCGCGATCGCGCCCGGCGTTCCCGCGACGCCGGCGCTGCTCGGGAGCTGGACAGCGCTGAGCATCGTCACGACCGCACGCGCGGCTGCCGTGCTCCTGCGGCTCGCCCGGTCCACCAGCGAACCGCGCGACCGGCGCGGATCGCCGTGGCGCGAGCTGCTGCGCGGCAGCGCGGCGCAGACCGTCGCCGGCGTCGGGGGCGCGCTGCCGCCCCAGCTGCTGCCCCTGCTGGTGGCCGCCCGCGCCGG
>DASZYF010000131.1:0-49809 GCA_035545535.1 Mycobacteriales bacterium
GACGAACGCGCGGGCTTCGCGCACCGGGATCACGGCGTCGCTGCGACCGTGGATCACGAAGAACGGCGGGGCCTGCGGCCCGACGAGCCCGATCGGCGATGCGGCGGCGAAGACCTCGGGCGCGACCTCCTGCGTCGCCGCGACCACGACCTTCTCGAGGAACGTCATGAAGCCGTGCCGCTCCGGGGTGTCGCGGCTCTCCCAGTCGTAGCGGCCGTACATGCCGACGACCGCGTTCACCGCGGTGGGCTCGTCCTCGAACCCGGGCTGGTAGGCGGCGACGCTCGGCGTGAGCCCGCAGATCGCGGCGAGCTGACCGCCCGCGGACGACCCGCCGATCGTGATGCGGCCCGGGTCGCCGCCGTGCTCGCCCACGTTGCGGTGCACCCACGCGAGCGCGCGCTTCACGTCGTGGATGTGCGCGGGCCAGCGGTTGGCCGGCGCGGTGCGGTAGCCGACGGACACGCACACCCACCCGAGCTCGGCCAGGATGCCCAGCACCACGTGGCCCTGCAGCGTCGTGGACCCCGTGACCCAGCCGCCGCCGGGGACGTAGACGAACACCGGCGCGGGACGGGCCGGGTCGAGGTCGCGGGACCGCCAGACGTCGAGCACCTGGCCCTTCTCCGGCCCGTACGCGAGACCGTGCTCGACCTTGAACCCATGGCCGTTCGCCCACAGGCGCAGGGCGCGCAGCAGACCCGGCTCGATGGTGCCGAGGGGCTCCTCGCTCACGTCGGCCAGCGCCTCGGCCAGCACCGTCACCGTCTCGGAGTGGCCGTCGAGGCGGCGGCGGATGCGCTTCGGGTTGAGGAACAGGCGCAGCGCTCCGCGGACGAGCTCCGGCCCGTAGCGCGCGGCGAGGAGCGCCGCGCCGGCGCCGGAGGCGAGCGGCTGGGTCGCCGCGTCGACGACGACATCGCGAGGATCCGCCATCGTCGTCAGCCGATCACCGGGAAGCGGCGCTGAGCTGCGAGCACGTCCATCTCGGCCTGCATGACGCGGCGCACGTGCTCGTCGACCTCCGTGATGTCGCCCTCGGTGGGGTCGATGGGCGGCAGCACCGACGTCACGATCTTCGACGGCAACGGCAGGTTCGGCGGCACCGAGATCGACAGCCCGAACGGGAAGCCGAAGGAGAACGGGATGCCGCTGACGCGCACGATCTTGTTCAGGCGCAGCTTCTTGATGACCTGCTCGCCACGGCCGAGGAACAGCTGCGTCTCGTGGCCGCCGATGGAGACCACCGGCACGATGGGCACGCCCGCCTCGAGCGCGGTGCGGATGTAGCCGGTGCGGCCGTTGAAGTCGATGACGGTGTTCTTGTAGAAGGGCCGCGAGCCGTCCCACTCCCCGCCGGGGAACACCATCACCACGCCGCCGTCGCGCAGCACCTGCTGCGCGTTCTCGGGGCTGGCCGGCACCATGCCGATCGAGCGGAAGAGCTTGCCGAGCGGACCGACGAACAGGTACTGGTGCGACAGCAGGTGCATCGGCCGCTCGAACCCGAAGTGGTCGACAAAGCCAGTGAGGAACACCGGCAGGTCCATCGTCATGAGGCCGCCGCTGTGGTTGCCGACGACGAGCACGCCCCCGTCGGGGATGTTGGCCATGCCGCGGACCTCGCAGCGGAAGTAGGTCTTCATGAGCGGCCCGGTGATGCGCATGAACTGCGCCACGGCGTTCGGGTCCCGCCCGTGGTTCGCGTCGAGGTCGCGCTCGCTGCTCATGGGCGCATCATGCGAGCGTCGCGAGCAACGCGTGGGTGTCTTGCTGGAAGACGCGGATCTCGGTGACCAGACCTTGCTCAACAGTGATGAGCTCGATGACGTCCACGGTGGCGGCCTTGCCGGTGCTCTTCGCCGTCCAGGTCTGCGTGGTCACCTGCACCGCGAGCGCGACGCCGGCGTCGTGCACCTGCGACGCCGTGATGGCCCGGTCCCAGTGCTCGGCGAACACCTTCGCCATGGCGTCCATGCCGGCGAGGCCTTCGTGCCAGCCGCCGTGCGGGAGCGACGCCGGCTGCTGCAGACGGATGCCGGGGGCGTAGAGCGCCCGCGCGCTCTCGAGGTCGCCGGCCCGGAAGCGGGCGCCGAGCTCCTCGACGACCGCCGCAGCGGTCGTCGTCACCGCTTGCGGCGGGCCGGCTCGAAGGCCGGGAAGAAGCCCTTGACCGTGCCTTCGCTGACGAGCGTGATGGCGCGGTCGCGGTTGGTGCTCTTGCCGAGCCGCGCCTCCATCGCGAGCAGCAGCGCGATGCCCATGACCGCGCGCGCGGAGATGTCGGGCGACTCGACCTCGTAGCCGTAGCGCTTCTCGACCGCGCGCCACGCCTCCGCGAGCCGGTCCATCGCGACCGCGAAGTGCTGGCGGTAGAAGCCCTCGGCCACCTGCGGGTCGCCGAACAGCACGAGTCCGAGCAGCGGCAGCACCTCCTCGAGCGTGGAGATGAGCTGCTTGTAGAGGCCCTTCATCGTCTGCAGCTGACGCTCGGGCGTGAGCGCCTCGTCCCGGTCCACGGCCTCGGACGCGGCGACCAGCTCGTCGACCGCCTCGCGCAGCGGCTCGACGACCGCCTCGACGAACAGCTGGTCCTTGCTCTCGAAGTGCCGGTAGATGACGCCTTCGCTGATGCCGCCGTACTCGGCGATCAGCTTGATGGTCGTGCCGTTCATGTCGCCGGTCTCGGTGAACGCCTTGCGCGCCGCCTCGAGGATGGAGGTCTTGCGCGCCTCGGCGGTCAGGCGCCGGCGGCGGGGAGGGGCCTCCACGGCCGCCTTAGCCATGCGCGTACGAAGTGAGCGCTCGCATGCAGACGAGGGTAGCGAGGGTGCTTGACACCCCGTCAGCGGCGCTCCGACACTCGGAGGAAATGAGGGTTCACTCACCTGGGACACTGCTCGCATGCATGACGTCGTGATCCGTGGCGGCTCGGTCGTCGACGGCACCGGGGCCGGACCACGGCCGGCCGACATCGCGATCGACGGCGACCGCATCACCGCGGTCGGCACCGTCCCCGACGGCGGGGAGCGGACCATCGACGCGAGCGGCCGGCTGGTCACGCCGGGCTTCGTCGACATCCACACGCACCTCGACGCGCAGCTGTTCTGGGACCCGATCGCCAGCCCGTCGAGCTGGCACGGCGTCACCTCGGTGGTGCTCGGCCACTGCGGCGTGACGTTCGCACCGGTGCGGCCCGGCGAGGAGACCTACCTCGCGCAGATGATGGAAGCGGTCGAGGACATCCCGGCCGACACGATCATGGAAGGGCTCCCCTGGGGCTGGGAGTCCTACGGCGACTACCTGGCGACGCTCGGCCGGAGCCGGCTCGGCGTGAACGTCGGCGGGCTGATCGGTCACTGCGCACTGCGCTACTACGTCATGGGCGACCGGGCGCTCGACGAAGCACCGGCGACCGAGGACGACGTCGCCGAGATGGCCCGCATCGTCGAGGAGGCCGTTCACGCCGGCGCGCTCGGCTTCTCCACGTCGCGCACCTACCTGCACACCGTCCCCGACGGGCGCCCGGTCCCCGGCACCCACGCGCTGCCCGCGGAGCTCGGCGCGATCGCGGACGCCATGGGCCGCGCGGGGCGCGGCACGTTCCAGGTCGTCCCGCGCATCGGGGAGCGCGACGGCAGCACGCGGCAGAGCTCGACGGCGGAGCTCGCGTGGATGGAGGAGGTGAGCGCGCGGTCCGGCCGGCCGCTCACGTTCTCGATGATGCAGAGCGACCGCCGCCCGGACCTCTGGGCGTGGGTGATGGAGCAGGTCGCCGGCGTGCGCGCGCGGGGCGCCGACGTGCGGCCGCAGACGGCGGTGCGCGGCAGCGCGATCGTCTACGCGCTCGCCGGCCGCACGCCCTACGACCACCTCCCCTCGTGGGCTGCGGTGATGGCGCGGCCGTTCCCCGAGCGGCTCGCGGCGCTGCGCGACGCGGCGACGCGCGCCCGGCTCATCGCAGAGGCCGAGCAGCCCGTCGACCTGTCCGGCCCGCTCGCGCCGAAGGATCCGGCGAAGCAGTACCTGCTGCCCCCCGGCCCCGCCGCCTACGACGTGAGCGAGGGCAACAGCCTCGCCGCCGCGGCCGCTCGCCGCGGCCTGTCCGCACCGGCCGCCTACGTCGCCTACCTGCTGGAGACCGACGGCCACGGCCTGCTCTACTACCCGGTGCTCAACCAGGACATGGACGCCGTCGCGCAGATGATCGTGAACCCCGACGTCGTGGTCGGCGTGGCCGACGCCGGCGCGCACGTCGCCCTGACGATGGACGCGGGCAACTCCACCTACTTCCTCGCGCACTGGGTCCGTGACCAGCAGCTGCTCGACGTCGGCCGCGCCGTCTACAAGCTCACGAAGGAGGCGGCCGACCTGTTCGGCATCGAGGGCCGCGGCGTCCTGGCCGAGGGCGCGTACGCCGACGTGAACGTCATCGACCTCGACAACCTCACGCTGTTCGCGCCCGAGATGGTCGATGACCTGCCGCTCGGCGCGAGCCGCTTCGTGCAGCGCGCGCAGGGCTACGACTGGACGCTCGTGAACGGCAGCGTGCTCGTGGAGGACGGCCAGGTCACCGGCGAGCGCGCCGGCACGTTGGTGCAGTCTCGCTGACATGACAGCCGATCCCCTCGCGCGGTTCCGCCTCGACGGCCGTGTCGCGATCGTCACCGGAGCGTCGTCCGGGCTGGGCGTCGGCGTGGCGGAGTCGCTCGCCGGCGCCGGTGCGAAGGTCGCGGTCGTCGCGCGTCGCAAGGACCGCCTCGAGGAGCTGGCCGGCCGCATCGGCGGCCTGGCCGTCGCGTGCGACCTGCTCGACGAGCAGCAGACCGACGACGTCGTCGCGCAGGTGGTGGCCGGCCTCGGCGCTCCGGAGATCCTGGTCAACGCCGCGGGCAACCTCTTCACCGAGACCCGGGCCGAGGACGAGCCGGCCGACGCCGTCACCAACACGTTCCGGCTCAACGTCATCGCGCCGTTCCGCCTGTCGCAGCTGGTGTTCCCGCACATGAAGGAGCGGCAGCGCGGCGCGATCGTGAACATCTCCTCGATCAGCGGGCAGGTCGGCATCCCCGGCATCCCGCAGGCGTCCTACGCGGCGACGAAGGCAGGGCTCAGCGGCCTCGCGGTCGAGCTGGCCGTGCAGTGGGCACGGCACAAGATCCGGGTGAACACGATCGCGCCCGGCTTCTTCCGCAGCGAGATCACCGACGTGCTCTACGACAACGAGAAGAGCGCCGAGTGGCTGCGCAGGAACACGCCGTTGCCGGTGCAGGGCAGCGTCGACGACATCGTCGGTGCCGTGCTGTGGCTCGTCAGTGACGCCGGCAGATACGTGACCGGGCAGACCATCCGCATCGACGGAGGCTGGACCGCGCGCTGACTCAGCGGGAGCCGAGCCGCAGCGTCTCGTCCGCGGCGGCGACATCGTCGTCGTCGTGCGTGGCGATGACGACGGATGCGCCCGCGTCGCGCGCCGCTTGGAGCACCGCCTCCCGGAGCGCGGACGTGCTCGCGACATCGATGGACGAGAACGGCTCGTCGAGCAGGACCAATCGCGGCGTTCGCGCCAGCGCACGGGCGATCGCGACCCGTTGACGCTCGCCTCCCGACAACGTGCTCACCTTGGCGCGGGCGAGGTGCGCAGCGCCGACCCGCTCGAGCCACTCGTGCGCGTGCGCCCCGCGAGGGAGACCCGCGGTCACCGCGTGCGCCGCGGACTGCCACGGCGGCAACCGCAGGTCCTGGAACACCACGCCGAGGCGGCGACGCTCGGGGGGCTCCGCGCTCAGGTCCCTGCCGTCGACCCACAAGGACGTTCCCGCCTCCAGGCCCGCTAGCCCCCGCAGGAGCGAGGTCTTGCCGCTGCCGTTGGCGCCGATCACGGCGAGCACGTCACCGGCGCGGACCTCGAGGTGCTGGTCGAGGGAGAAGCCGGGCCGGCTCACCCGCACGTCTGCTCGGACGGTCATGCCGGCCACCTCACGACGACCTCATGACTGCAGCGCGGGGATCCACCGGTCGCGCAGACCGACGAGCACGAGCAGCGAGACCACGAGGAGCAGCACCGACAGGACCAGCGCGTGGGCGACGTCCTGCTCGAGCGCGAGGTAGGTCGCCAGCGGCAGCGTCTGGGTCGTGCCCGGCAGGTTGCCCGCGTAGGTGATCGTGGCCCCGAACTCCCCGAGCGCCCGCGCGAAGCACAACGCCGAGCCCGCGACGATCGCGCCCCGCGACGCGACCAGGTCGATGCGCAGGAAGCGTGACCAGGGGCCGAGGCCGAGCGTCGCGGCGGCCTCGTTCAGGCGCCCGTCCTGCGCCCGCAGCGCGGCCTCGACCGTGACCACGAGCAGCGGCAGCGCGACGAACGTCTCCGCGAGCACGACACCGCTCGTGGTGAACGGACGCGCGAAGGGCAGCACGTCGTGGGCGATGCCGCGACGGCCGAACGTCTGCAGCAGCGCGATGCCCCCGACCACCGGTGGCAGGACGAGCGGTATGAGGATCACCGCCCGCAGGACGCGGCGCACGGCGGGACGGGCGCGGGCGATGACCCAGGCGAGCGGCACCCCGACGACGAGCGAGATCACGGTGGCCGACGCCGAGCAGACCAGCGAGATGCGCAGCGCATCGAGGACGGCGTGGTCGGTGATGACATCCGCTGCCCGCGACCACGGCACCCGGACGAGCAGCCCGAGCAGCGGCAGCAGGAGCAGCAGCCCGCCGATGGCCGCCGCGGCGGCAACGGCAGGAGGGACGCGGGTGCGCACGAGCTCGGCGGATCAGCCGGGGGGCAGGAAGCCGGCGGCTTGCAGCACCTGCTCGCCGTGCGCGCCCGAGAGGTACGCGACCAGCTGCTCGGCCAGGGCGCGGTGCTTGCTCGCCGACAGCGCCGCGATCGGGTAGCTGGCGACGGCTCCCTCCACGTAGGGCACGGCGACCGAACCGACCTTGTCACCCGCCGCTCGCACGTCGGTGATGTAGACGACGCCCGCGTCCGCCTCACCCAGCTCGACCTTGGTGAGCACCGACTTCACGTCCTGCTCTTCGGTCGCCGGGTGCGGCGTGAGCCCCGTCGCCGTGAAGAGCGCCTGCGCCGCCGCGCCGCACGGGACCTCGGCCGCGCAGATCGCGAGCGCGACTCCGGGCTTCGCGATGTCGGGGTAGGTCTGGACCTTCGTGCTGCCCGGGGGCACGGCGACGGCGAGCCGGTTCCGCGCGAACGTCACGGGAGCACCGTCGAGCAGGCCGGCGTCCTGCACGGTCTTCATCGTCGTGCTGCTCGCCGCGGCGAAGACGTCGGCCGGGGCGCCGGCGGCGAGCTGTTGCGCGAGACCTGAGCTGCCGCCGAAGGAGAACGTCACCTCCACGCCGGGGTGCGACTGCTCGAAGTCATGGCCGAGCTGGCTGAAGGTCTCCGTCAGAGACGACGCCGCGAGGACCCGCAGCTCGACGGTCTTCGCCTTCGAGCTCGAGCACGCGGGGACGGTCGCGAGGGCGGTCGCTGCGAGGACCACGGCCGCCGTCCTTGGAAGGCGGGTCACGCGCCGTCCGGGATCTCGATGGTGACGTTGGTCGCCTTGACCGATGCCGTCGCGAGCACGCCCGGTTCGAGACCGAGCTGGTCCGCCGCTTCGCGCGAGAGCAGCGAGACGATGCGGAAGGGCCCGGCCTGCAGCTCGACCTGCGCCATGACGGTGTCCCGCGTGACCGCCGTGACCAGGCCGGTGAAGTGGTTGCGCGCGCTCGAGACCGTGCTCGTCGCGGGGCCCGAGCTCTGGCCGAGCTCGACCAGGAGCCGGGCGAGTGAGGCGCCGTCGACGCCTTGCCGGCCGTTCGCGAGCGTCGCCGTCTCGACCCGGCCGTCGTCGGCCCACCGACGCACCGTGTCGTCGCTGACGCCGAGCAGGCTCGCCGCCTCGGACATGCGGTACGTCGGCACGTCCAGCATCATGCCGCATCTGCGGATGTTCGTCGGTATCAGGCTCCGCACATGCGGAGCAGGTCGCTCGGGTCGCTACGGTCGACCGGTGGGCAGCGACGGCGGGGTCGCGCCGGTGAGCTTCGATGCCGTCGTCCTCGCCGGCGGCGAGGGCCGGCGCCTCGGCGGGCGGAGCAAGGCCGAGCTCGTCGTGGCCCAGCGGCGCTTGATCGACGTCGTGCTCGATGCGTGCGCGGCAGCGGCCAGCACCATCGTCGTCGGCCCGGAGGTCGCGACGGTCCGGGACGTCATCTGGACGCGCGAGCAACCACCCGGCGGTGGCCCCTGCGCGGCGGTCGCCGCCGGCGTCGCCCACGTCACGTCTCCGGTGACCGTGCTGCTCGCCGTCGACCTCCCGCACCTCACCGCGGAGCTGGTGGGGCGGCTCGCCGCCGCGGCACCGGTGGTCGGCGTCGACGACGCAGGACGCGAGCAGTGGCTGCTGTCGGCGTGGCCGAGCGACGCGCTGCACGGGCTCCCCGGAGAGGGCGCGCTGGGCCGCGCGCTCGGCGGGTTGCGCTACGCGACGGTGCCGGTGGGAGCAGCGGCCGGCGACATCGACACGCCCGAAGATCTCCGGCGTGTGATGAGTGCCGCCGAGCTCCCGTCGAGCGGGTCACGGGCAACGCGTCGCGACGACTGATGGACGATGCTGAGCGGGTGCTGCTGCGTGCCCACCGCTTGGTCGTCGTCTGATGGCGCGGGTGCGACTGTTCGCCGCCGCCGCCGCCGCGGCCGGTGAGAAGGAGCTCGACACCACGGCCACGACGCTGTCCGCCCTCAAGGCCGAGCTGGCGGCGCGCAACGACGAGCTGGCCCGCGTGCTGCTGCGCTGCACGTTCCTCGTCGACGGCGCCGCGGTGCTCCGCGACGACGAGCGCGACATCACGCACGCCGATCACGTCGACGTGCTGCCGCCCTTCGCCGGAGGCTGAGGCAAAGATCGGTCCATGGAGACCGCCGAGTGGCTGCCCGCCGTTGCCGAGATGATCGGCGTCGCCGCCCCCGCGGATCAGGCGACGCTGCTCGACCTCACCCGCGAGATCGCGCACGCGGTCGAGCGCCCGGCCGGCCCGCTGACGCTGTTCATGCTCGGCTGCGCGGTCGGAGGCGGTGCCGACATCGGCGACCTCATCGCTCAGGTCCGCGCGCGGCTGCCGGCGTAGGGCTCAGCCACCGATCGCCGACATCGGACGATCGGGCTGCCGGAAGCCTGGGTCGTCGACCCCGTGCCCCGCGCGCTTGCCGTACACCGCGAGCCGCACGATCGCCGCGACGTCGTCGTCGGTGCCGCCCGAGCGCAGCACGTCGCGCAGGTCGGACTCCTCCCGTGCGAACAGGCAGCTGCGCACCTGACCGTCGGCGGTGAGCCGCAGCCGGTCGCACGACGCGCAGAACGGCCGCGTCATGCTGCCGATGATCCCGACCGTGTGCGGGCCGCCGTCGACGCGCAGCTCCTCCGCCGGCGCGGAGCCGCGGCCGTCGAGCGGCGTGAGCACGTGCTCCTGCTCGAGCAGCGCCTGGATCTCGTCGGCGCTCACCATCTCGTCGCGGTCCCAGCCGTGCTGCGGGTCCAGCGGCATCTGCTCGATGAAGCGCAGCTGCAGGTGGCGGTCCATGCAGAAGTGCAGCAGGTCGAGTGCTTCGTGGTCGTTGATGCCGCGCATGAGCACCGTATTGACCTTCACCGGCGCGAGCCCGGACGCGATCGCCGCGTCGATGCCGGCGATCACATCCGTGAGCCGGTCGCGACGCGTGAGGGTGTGGAAGGTGCGCGCGTCGAGGGTGTCGAGGCTGACGTTGATGCGGTTCAGGCCGGCCGCGTGCAGATCGTCGACGACGTCGGCGAGGCCGATGCCGTTCGTGGTGATCGCGAGGTCCGGCCGGGGCGTGATCGCGGCGAAGCGCCGCACGAGCTCGACGAGCCCCGGGCGCAGCAGCGGCTCCCCACCGGTGAGGCGGATGTGGGTGACCCCGAGCGTGCCGACCATGACGGTGACCGCGCGGACGACCTCGTCGTCGGTCAGCACGGTGTCGCGGGCCAGCCAGTCGAGCCCCTGCTCGGGCATGCAGTAGGTGCAGCGCAGGTTGCAGCGGTCGGTCAGCGAGACGCGGAGCTTGCGATGGACCCGGCCGAACGTGTCGACGAGTGCGCCGGTCTGCGGCAGCGAGCTCAGGAACACCGGCTCGCTCACCACCAGACGGTACAACGCGAACCTGCGGGCACGGTGGCCGCGCGGCGGGCGTCGGACGGCTGGAAGCATGGGCTCGTGCGCACGGTCGACGAGCACGTCACGGCCCTCCTCCAGCTCGTCCGCGCGCTGCCTCCGGAGACCGTCGACCTCGCGGATGCGGTGGGCCGCGCGCTCGCCGACGACGTGGTTGCGGCGGTCTCGCTGCCGTCGTTCGACAACTCCGCGATGGACGGCTACGCCGTCCGCGCCGCCGAGATCGCGACCGTGCCGGTGACGCTCGCCGTCGCCGCGGACGTGCCGGCCGCGCCGGGCACGCCGCCGGTGCTCGCACCCGGGACGGTCGCGCGGATCATGACCGGCGCGCCGATGCCGAGCGGCGCCGATGCGGTGGTGCCCGTCGAGTGGACCGATGCCGGCACCGACCGCGTGCGCATCGAGCGGAGCCCCCAGCTCGACGCGAACGTGCGGCACGCGGGCGAGGACGTGAACGTCGGCGAACGGGTGCTGCGGGCCGGTGACGAGGTGACGCCGGCGCGGGTCGCGCTGATCGCGGCGCTCGGGCTGAGCCAGGTCCCGGTCCGTCGGCGGCCACGCATCGGCATCGTGGCCACCGGCAGCGAGCTCGTACCGGCCGGACAGCCGCTGCCGCACGGCGGGATCTACGACTCCAACGCGCCGCTGCTCGCGGCACTCGTGCGCCGCGACGGCGGGGAGCCGGTCGTGCGCGGCCCGCTCGTCGACGATCCCGAGGAGGGTGCGCGGCTGCTCGCCGACGTGGCTGACGACGTCGACCTGCTCGTGACGTCCGGCGGGATCAGCGCCGGCGCGTACGAGGTGGTGAAGGACGTGCTCATCCCGACGGGCACGGTCGAGTTCGTGAAGGTCGCGATCCAGCCCGGCATGCCGCAGGGCGGCGGCACGTTCCGGGGCACGCCGGTCGTCACGACGCCCGGCAACCCGGTGAGCGCGTTCGTGTCCTACGAGCTCTTCGTGCGGCCTGTGCTGCGCACGCTCGCCGGCCACACCGATGTGGTGCGCGCTCCGCGACGCGGTGTGCTCGCGGAGGCGGTGGAGCAGCGCCCGGGCCGGCAGCAGTACCGGCGCGGACGATGGGCGTCAGACGGCACCGTGTCGTTGCGCGGCGGCACGGGCTCGCACCTGCTCAACGCGCTCGCCCAGTCCGACGCCCTCGTCGTCATCCCCGCCGGCGACGGCACACTGCCGGCCGGCTCACCGGTCGACGTCCTCACGGTCGACTGACGCCGTGCCCTTCGGGCTCGAGCGTCGAGAGCGGCTGACGAGGTGCGCGCGGGGTTCGCCCTGCGGATGGGTGCGGGCAGCATTCCGGCGATCGCGGACGTGCGCGGTCGATCAAGGACATGTGCGATCGATCAAGGGCGTGTGCGGACTTCCGAGGCGACCGGACCCCCAGTCCTCCTTGATCGACTGCGGTCCTCCTTGATCGACTCGGCCGGCTGCAGCAAACCGCCGAGACGAGCGCACCGCTCGTCTCGTCAGCCGTACCTCGACGCTCGTGGGCGTCAGCCCATGACGTCGGTCAGGCGCAGTTGACCCACTCGTCGGTGCCGTCGTCGAAGACCTGGCGCTTCCACACGGGGATGCGGCGCTTCACCTCGTCGACCAGGTAACCGCACGCGGCGAACGCCTCGGCGCGGTGCGCGGCCGAGACCGCGCACGCGAGCGCGACGTCGCCGATCTTCAGCTCGCCGAGGCGGTGGGTGACGGCGACGGCGAGCACACCGGGCCGCTGCGCGGCGTCGGCGGCGACCTCGGCGAGCACTGCGGCGGCGTCCGGGTGCGCGGTGTACTCGAGCAGCGTCACGGTGCGCCCGTGGTCGTGATCGCGCACCGCTCCGCCGAAGCCGACGACCGCGCCGGCGGCGGCGCGGGACACGAGCTCCTCGTGCTCGGCGACCGAGACGGCCTCGTCGGTCACCGTCGCGCGCAGCACGTCGCCGACGACCCCGTCGGGCCGGTCGTGCGCGTGCCCGACCGCCCGTGATCCGTGCGAGATGGGCCCGATCCCCGGGCTCATGTCGCACGGATCACCGGAGGTGGAGTGATCGTGGGCGGGGTGGTCGGACGTTCCGTGCAGCTGCTCGACGGCGTGGGAGAGGAGCGGCGCGAGCACGGCCATCCCGTCGCGCACGCCGCCCGGTGAGCCGGGCAGGTTCACGACGAGCGTCGCGCCGGCCCGGCCGGCGATGCCGCGCGAGAGCGCCGCGGTGGGCACCGACGCGCGGCCGGCGGCCCGCAGTGCCTCGGCGATGCCGGGCACCTCGGCGTCGATGACGGCGCGGGTCGCTTCGGGCGTCGTGTCGGTGGGGTTCAGGCCGGTGCCGCCGGTGGTGATGACGACGTCGTAGCCCGCCGCGACCGCGTCACGCAGCACCTGCTCGACGTCGGGGCCGTCGGCGACGACGGTGGGTTCGCCGACGGTGAAGCCGAGCGCGGACAGCTCGGCGACGACGATCGGGCCGCCGCGGTCGGGGTAGACGCCGTTCGCGGCGCGCGTCGACGCGGTGATCACGTGGGCGGTGCGCGCGGTCATCGGTCAGCCGGCCGGATCCAGTCGCCGGTCTTGCCGCCGTGCTTCGACGTGACGGCCACGTCGGTGAGCACGGCGGCCGGGTCGACCGCCTTGATCATGTCGATGATCGTCAGGCCGGCGACGGCGACCGCGGTGAGCGCTTCCATCTCGACGCCGGTCCGGTCGTTCGTCTTCACCTCGACCGCGATCGCGATGCGACCTTCGTCGTGCAGGTCGATGTCGACGTGCACGCCACCGATCGCGATCGGGTGGCACAAGGGCAGCAGGTCGGGCGTGCGCTTGGCGGCCATGATCGCGGCGATCCGCGCGACGCCGATGGCGTCGCCCTTCTTCAACGCCGACGTGCGCACGAGCGCGACGACCTCGTCGGTCGTCACGACCACGCCGGTCGCGGTGGCGACGCGGGCCGACACCTCCTTGGCCGTCACGTCGACCATGCGAGCGGCCCCGCTGTCGTCGACGTGCGTGAGCTCGTCAGGCACGGCGTCGCCGCCGCCACATGAGGGCGAGGAGCAGCAGCGCGACGACGCCACCCACCGGCGCGAGCCGCTTCACGACCGAGCCGCCGGCGACGCTGAGCAGGTCGATCGCCTCCGCGGGCGGCGCGGGGGGACGCGGCGGGGTGACGGGGTCCGACGTCGAGGCGGTCGGCGGGCTGGTTGCGTCGACCTCCACCGCCACGTCGGGGGGCGTCGGGTCCACCGCGATGTCGGCCTTCGCGCCGCTCTGCATCTCCTTGGAGAGCGAGCCGGCGAACTGGTCGACGAGCTTGCCGGACACCTCGGCGAGCACACCGCGCCCGAACTGCGCGGGCCGGCCGGTGATGTTGAGGTCGGTCGTCACCTCGACCCGGGTCGCGTCGCCGTCGGCCTTGGCCTGCAGGGTCACGGTCGCGGCTGCGGTGCCACCGCCCCGGGTGTCCTTGCCGCTCGCCTCGATGACCGCGCGCCGCGCGCCCTCGTCGGTCTCGACGAACTTCGCGCTGCCCTTGTAGGTCATCTGGACCGGCCCGATCTTCACCTTCACCGTGCCGGTGAACTCGTCGCCGTCGACGGAGAGCAGCGTGGCGCCCGGCATGCAGGGGGCGACGCGCTGGACGTCCAGCAGCACGGGCCAGGCCTCGTCCACGGGGACGGGGACGGTGAACGCGTTCTGCAGATCCATCAGGTGCTCTCCACGGTCGGTTCGGTCATCAGCATGGCCAGGTCAGCAGGGGTGTCGATGTCGTCGGCGACCGCGATGTCGTCGCAGGGCACGGCGACCACCCGTTCCGGGTTCGCGCGCAACCATGCTCGCGCACCGACGTCGCCGGTCGCGCGGTCAGCGACCTCGGACCACACGGCGGCGTCGAGCACGACGGGGTTGCGCGGCTCGCTGCCGTAGGTCGCGACCACCGCCACCGCGCCGTCGCGCCACCGGGCGACGAGCCGGTCGACGACGGCGGGCGTGATGCCCGGCTGGTCGACCAGCGCGACGACCGCGGCCGGCGCGCCCGTGCGCGCCGCGGCGTCGAGACCGCAGCGCAGCGAGGACCCCATGCCGGTCTCCCACGCCGCGTTCTCGACGACGACCGCGTCGCCGAGATCGGCGGCCGCGCGCACGTCCTCGGCCTGCGCGCCGAGCACGACCACGACCGGGTCGCACCCGCCGGCCCTCACGGTCCGCACCGCCCGCTCGACGAGCAGCTCGGCACCGGTGCGGACGAGCGCCTTCGGCCGGCCGAGGCGGGTGCCGGCGCCCGCCGCGAGCACCACGCCGGCCGGCGTCACGGCGCCCCGGCCCGGTCGCGGTGGATGGCGCCGTCGGTGTCCGACAGCGGCGAGCCGCTGCCGCCCCACCGCAGGCCGATGATCTCGGCCGCGATGGACACCGCGGTCTCCTCGGGCGTGCGGGCGCCGAGGTCGAGGCCGATCGGTGAGCGCAGCCGCGCCAGCTCGTCCTCGCTGAGGCCGGCCTCGCGCAGGCGGTCGAGCCGGTCGGCGTGGGTGCGCCGCGATCCCATCGCACCGATGTAGGCGGCCGGCGTGCGCAACGCGACCTCGAGCAGCGGCACGTCGAACTTCGGGTCGTGGGTGAGCACCGCGATGACCGTGCGCTCGTCAACGGCGATCGAGCGCAGGTACTTGTCGGGCCACATGCACACGACGTCGTCGGCGTCGGGGAACCGCTTGGCCGTCGCGAAGACCGGTCGCGCGTCGCACACGGTGACGTGGTAGCCGAGGTACTTGCCGATCTTCGCGACGGCGGAGGCGAAGTCGATCGCGCCGAAGACCAGCAGCCGCGGCGGCGGGGTGAACGCCTCGATGAAGACCGCGACCTGGTCCTCGCGGCGCTGGCCGTTCGGGCCGTAGTGGCGCACGCCGGTCTGGCCCTGCGCGAGCAGGCCACGCGCATCGTCGGTGACGGCGGCGTCGAGGCCGGTGGCGCCGAGCGATCCCTCCACCCGGTCGGGCCACACCGCGAGCGCCGCACCGACCGGCGCGTCCCCGCTGATGACCGTCGCCCACGCGACCGGCTGCTGGGCCTCGACGGCCGCGGCGACGGCCGCGAACGTGGCGGCCGACTCCGCGTCGATGGGGCGCACGACGATGTCGAGGATGCCGCCGCAGGTCAGGCCGACGGCGTAGGCGTCGTCGTCGCTGATGCCGTAGGTCTCGAGCGTCGGCGCGCGGTTCGCCAGCACCTCGGTGGCCAGGTCGTAGACGGCACCTTCGACGCAGCCGCCGGAGACGCTGCCGACCGCCTCGCCGTCGCGGCTGACCGCCATGGATGCGCCGGGCTGCCGGGGCGCGCTACCGCGCACGCCGACGACGGTCGCGAGCGCGAACGGCACGTCGGCGTCCCACCACGCCCGCAGCTGCGGCAGCACGTCACGCATCGACGGTCTCCCGCCGCACGGCCGCGACCATCGGTCGCGGTCGCACCGACGCGCCCGCGACGACCGCCGCGAGCTGCTCCAGCGCGTGCAGGCTGTGCCCCGGCACGAAGTCGTCGATGTAGGGCAGCGCGGCGGCCATGCCGGCGGCGACCGGCGCGTACCCGGGCCGGCCGGCGCGCGGGTTCGCCCACACGACGCGATGGGCGAGGCGCTGCAGCCGGGCCATCTGCTCGCGCAGCAGCGTGACGTCGCCCGGCTCCCAGCCGTCGGAGAGCACCACGACCACCGCGCCACGGGCGAGGCCCCGCTGGCCCCACCGGTCGAGGAAGAGCTTCAGCATCGGGCCGACGCGCGTGCCTCCGGCCCAGTCCGGCACCTCGAGCAGCGCATCGCGCAGCGCGGCATCCGGGTCGCGGTGGCGCATCGCCCGTGTGACACGGGTGAGCCGGGTGCCGAACGTGAAGAGCTCGGTCATCGGCGCGCGCCCGCGGTGGGCGGCGGTGTGCGCGAACCGCAGGAACGTGTCGGCGTACATGCGCATGGAGCCGCTGACGTCGACGAGGAGCACCACGCGGCGCGGGCGTTCCCGACGCTGGTGGTGCGCGAGCGTGGTCGGCTCACCACCGGCCGCGAGCATCCGGCGCAGCGTGCGCCGGCGGTCGAGCGCTCCCGACCGCGACGGCGCCGCGCGGCGGGTGCGCTTCGCGTCGCCGCGGAACGCGAGCCCCGCGAGCAGCCGCGCGAGCAGCTCGCGGTCCGCGGGAGTCAGCTCGGCGATGTCCCGGTGCCGCAGCACCTCTCGCCGGGTGGCGGCGTCCCACGGGAGGGCCAGCGGATAGTCGGCCGCGTCGTCGTCCGCTCCTCCGGTCAGCGAGGCCGAGATCGGTCGCAGACGGGCGCTCGGTGCGCCCGGCGCGGCCGCCGTCGCGCCGCTGAAGTGCTCGGCGAAGACCGCGTCGTAGCGCGCGATGTCCTCCGCGCTCCCGCACAGCGTCTGCCGGCCGGCCCAGTAGAGGTCACGGCGCTTCGTCACGTCGAGCACGTCGAGCGCCCGCACGAACGTGTGCACCCGCGCCGGCGACGCATCGACGCCGGCCGCCCGCAGGGTGCGCGCGAACCCGACCGCCACCGCCGCGACGTCAACCACGGCCGGCCTCGGCCAGCAGGCGGGACAGGCCGATCTCGAGCACCCGATCCTGGTCCTCGCGGTACTTGAGCACGGCGCCGAGCGTCAGCCGAGCCCGCTCGTCGTCGAGGTCGTCCGCGCCGACCGCGACGAGCGCGTCCACCCAGTCGATCGTCTCGGCGACTCCGGGCGGCTTGAGCAGGTCCTCGGCCCGCAACCGCTGCACGACGGCGGTGACCTGCTCGGCCAGCCGCTGCGACGCCGCCGCGCAGCGCCGCTGCACGATCGCGACCTCGCGCGCGTACGACGGGTGCTCCACCCAGTGGTAGAGGCAGCGGCGCTTCAACGCGTCGTGCACCTCGCGCGTGCGGTTGGAAGTGACGATGACCAGCGGCGGCACCTCGGCGGCGACGGTGCCGAGCTCGGGGATGGTCACCGTGAAGTCCGAGAGCACCTCGAGCAGGAACGCTTCGAACTCGTCGTCGGCGCGGTCGACCTCGTCGACGAGCAGCACCGCCGGGCTCGTCTCGATCGCTTGCAGCAGCGGGCGGGCGAGGAGGAACTCGCGGCTGTAGATCTCCCGCTCGAGCGCCGCCGCGTCGACCGAGGCCCCACCGGCGGCCGCCTCGACCGCCCGCAGGTGCAGGAGCTGCCGCGGGAAGTCCCAGTCGTACAGCGCCTGCGCGGCGTCGAGGCCTTCGTAGCACTGCAGCCGGATGAGCGGTGCGCCGACGACACCCGCGAGGGCGTGCGCGAGCGCGGTCTTGCCGACACCGGCGTCGCCTTCGACGAACAGCGGCCGGCGCAACGTCAGCGCGAGGTAGGCCGCGGTCGCGATGCCCTCGTCGGCGAGGTAGCCCTGCTGGTCGAGCGCGTCGGCAAGCCCATCGGGACCGGTGATGTCGGTCATCGCGAGCTGTCCGGTGAACGGCCGTCGCGCAGCGCATCCGCCATCAGGCCGAGCAGCCACGTGACCGCGCGCGTCGCCTCGGGCGCCTCGAGGTTCCAGCCGCTCGCGAACCGGCGGTAGGCGGGGACGCTCAGCAGCACGTCGAGGAGCGATGCGACGAGGGCCTGGTCACGCTCGTCCCAGTCGGGCACCTCCGCGCGCACCGCCTCGAGCAGCCCGGCCTTGCGCCGCTCGTCCTCGGCGGCGAGCGATGCGTCGAGCGCCGGCTCGCGCGAGCTCGACAGGCGCGAGAGGAAGGCGAACAGCGCGTCGACGTGCTCGGGCAGCCCCTCGATGGTGATGCCGTGCGGCTGGAGGCCGGCCTCCTGCTCGAGCCGCCCGATCACAGCGGTCCGCAGGTGGTCCTCGGTGGCGAAGTGCCGGTACACCGTGCGCTCGTGCACGCCGGCGCGCTCCGCGACCGCGCGGATGGTCAGCTTGCGCCAGTCCCACGAGGAGAACGTGTGCACCAGCTCCGCGCCCGCGGCGACGATGCGGTCGTGCGTCTCCGCCGCGCGCTGGCGGCGCAGCGCGCTGTCGTAGGCCCGCGTGGGGCGCGGACCCGGCGGGTCCGCGTCGGCGCGGGCAGGCTGGCTGCTCATCTCACGAACCGCACAGGACGACTATCGCGTCTCGCGCGGCCCGGGGGTGAACGTGAGCGGCACGGACTTCGGGACCCGGCTGAAGACCGAGTGGTGCTCGACCTCCTCCACGGGGACCGCGAGGCGCACGTCGGGGAGCCGGCGGACCAGCTCGGAGAAGGCGATCCGCAGGTTCATCCGGGCCAGGTTGGACCCGGCGCAGCGGTGCGGACCCGCCCCGAAGGCCAGGTGGCGGTTGCTCTCGCGCTGCGCGTCGAAGTCGGCCGGGCAGCGGAACTCGGCCTCGTCGTAGTTGGCCGAGGCCCACGACAGCAGCACCTTGTCGCCGGCCTTCATCGGGCAGCCGCTGACCTCGGTGTCCCTGGTGACCGTGCGCGCGATCGCGATGAACGGGCCGTCGAGGCGCAGCAGCTCCTCGACCGCGTTGTCCAGCTGCTCAGGGTGGGCGCGGATGAACGCGGGGATCTCCGGGTGCTGGGTGAAGCGCACCATGCTCATGCCGAGGGCGCCGGCGGTCGTGTCCAGGCCGCCGAACAGCAGCAGCTGGATCATCCCGATCGCTTCGTCATCGGTGATCGGGCGGCCGTCGATGTCGGCCTCGAGGATCGCGTCGACCACATCGCCGACGGGACCGGATGCCTTGCGGTCAGCGACGAAGCCGGTGATCCACTCGAGCATCTTCTCCCGCGCCGGCAGCATCTCCAGGCTCGGGATCGACGCGATGGTGGCGAGCTTGTTCACCTCGGCCAGCTCCGACTCCGGAGCGTGCAGGTACATGCGGAAGAACACGATGCCGGGCAACGGCCGCGCGAAGCGCTCGATGAAGTCGGTGCGCCCGTTCGTCTCGACATCGTCGATCATGTCGTCGATCAGCTCGTTGACGACGACGCGCACCGCGTCCTCGTGCTCGCGCACGGTGGCCGGGCGGAACCACGGGTTGATGATGCGCTTGTACGTGGTGTGCAGCGGTGGGTCGATCATCTCGGGGATCGCCGGTGTCGAGTCGGCGAAGCCCGGGATCGTGACGCCCTGCGCGGAGCTGAACGTCGCCCAGTCCTGCGCGACGTTGAGGACGTCCGCATACCTGCTGACGACGTAGAAGCCGCCGAGCTCCTCGCTGCGCGCGACCGGGTGCCGCTCGCGCATGAGCGCCATCGAGGCGTGCAGCGTCTTGCCCAGGCGCGGGTCGAGGTGGTTGTAGTGGTGCGCGTACCAGTCGTCGTCCAGCTCGCCGGCGAACATGCTCGCCGCTGCGTTGCCCGCCATCAGGGGATGACGATCGGGAGCGTCTCCCACCCACGCACGGTCGCGGTGCTGGTGAGGCGGGCGTTGTCGTAGTCGACGTCCCACTCGGGGAAGCGCTTCAGCAGCTCCTCGAGCGCGATCCGGCCCTCGAGCCGCGCGAGCGCCGCGCCCAGGCAGTAGTGCGCGCCGAGGCCGAACGTCAGCAGCTGCGTGACGCCCTTGCGGTGGATGTCGAACTTCTCGCCCTCGGGGTACTTGGCGTCGTCACGGTTGGCGGAGGCGACGAGGAACAGGATCGCGCTGCCCTCGGGGACCTTCTGGCCCTGGATCTCCGTGTCCTTGGCGACGTAGCGGCCGACGTGGTGCGCCGGCGGCTCGTAGCGCAGGATCTCCTCGACCGCACCGGGGATGAGCGAGGGGTCGGCGACGAGCTCGGCCCGCTGGTCGGGGTGCTTGGCGAGCAGCGTGCCCGCGTGGCCGACGAGACGGTTCGTGGTCTCGTTGCCGGCGCCGGCGACGACCGCGGTGTAGGTCTTCGCCTCGTCGATGGTGAGGGTCCGGCGCACGCCGTGCTCGTCCTCGAACTCGGTGTGCAGCAGCTCGGTCATGAGGTCGTCGGACGGGTTGTCCTTGCGCCACTCGATGTACTCGCCGTACATGTTGCCGCTCGCGAAGTCGGCGCTCTTGTACTCCATCGGCTGGCCCGGCTTGGTGCGCAGGTTCTTGTCCACCTGGTCGCGCACGGCTTCCTGGTCGGACTCCGGGATGCCGAGCAGCATGCTGATGACCTTCATCGGCATCTGCGCACCGAGCTCACCGATGAGGTCGAAGCGCTTCTCACCGACGCAGGCGTCGAGGTGCTCGGCGGCGAACGCGCGGATCTTCGGCTCGAGCTGCGCGACGCGGCGCGGCGTGAACACCTTGACCAGCAGGCTGCGGTGGATCGTGTGCGCGGGCGCGTCCTCGAAGATGAGCGTGCCCGGCGGCAGCTGGATGTTCGCCTTGATCAGCTCGAGCATCCCGCCGCGGCCCGAGATGAACGTCTCGGCGTCCTTGAGGCCGACCTCGCAGTCGGCGAACAGGCTGGCCGCGTAGAAGTCGTGCTTCTCGTTGTAGTAGAGCGGCGCCTCCTCCCGCAGCCGCTTGTACGCGGGGTAGGGGTCGAGCGAGAGGGACGTCGAGTACGGGTCCCAGTACAGATCGGTCGCGGTGGTCACGCTCTCGGGCCTCGTCTTCGCCGTGGGGTGCAGTGTCCGAATTGGAGTCACTAGTCTGGCGCGAATCCGGTTCCAGCGCAACGCTGCTGAGTGAGCACTCAGTCCGGATGGCTGCACCAGGATGGCAGACGCACGCCCGCGCTGACGAGAGGGGACCGGGTGAAGCCCGCACCGTTCGAGCACCACGCGCCGGCGAGCATCGACGAGGCGACCGCGCTGCTGGCCGAGCTCGGGGACGCCAAGGTCCTCGCCGGCGGGCAGAGCCTCATCCCGATGCTCGCCCTGCGCCTGACCGGGTTCGAGCACCTCGTCGACATCGGCCGCATCCCCGAGCTCAAGGGCATCGAGCGCCGAGGTGACGCGATCTGGATCGGCGCGGGCACCACCGAGGCGGCGGTGGAGCACAGCCCCGAGGTCGCCGCGGGCGTGCCCCTGCTTGCGAAGGCGAGCCCGTACGTCGGGCACTTCCAGATCCGCAACCGCGGCACGCTCGGCGGCGTCATCGCCCACGCCGACCCGGCCGCCGAGTACCCGGCCGTCGCGCTCGCGCTCGACGCCACCATGGAGGCGGCCGGCCCCTCCGGCCGGCGCACCATCGCCGCCGCCGACTTCTTCGACGGGCTCTGGAGCACCACGCTCGAGCCGGAGGAGATCCTCACCGGCGTCTCGTTCCCCGTGTGGGGCCCGCGCAGCGGGTTCGCCGTCGAGGAGCTCGCCCGGCGGCACGGCGACTTCGCCATCGCCGGTGCGGTCGTCGGTGTGCAGCTCGACGCGAGCGACCAGGTGCAGCGCTGCGCGATCGGGCTCATCGGCATGGGCTCGACCCCCATCCGGGCCGCGGCGGCGGAAGCGCTGGCCGTCGGACAGGGCGCCGGCTCGGTCGATGCGGAGGCGGTCGGGCGGGCTGCGGTCGCGGACCTCGACAACGTGCCGAGCGACCTGCACGGGACGGCGGACTACCGGAGGAAGGTCGGAGCAGTGATGGTCGAACGCGCCTTCACCGCCGCGGTGAGCGACGCGAGGAGCGCGGCATGACCGAGATCAACCTGACGGTGAACGGGACGGCGCGCACCGCCGACGTGGAGCCGCGCCTGACACTCGCCGACTTCGTGCGCGAGGAGCTCGGGCTCACCGGCACGCACCTCGGCTGCGAGCACGGCGTGTGCGGCGCGTGCACGGTGCTGCTGGACGGTGCAGCGGTGCGTGGCTGCCTCGTGCTCGCGGTGCAGGCCGACGGCTCGGAGGTGACGACGGTCGAAGGGCTCTCCGGCCCGGACGGCGAGCTGTCGCCGGTGCAGGAGGCGCTGCGGCAGTGCCACGGCCTGCAGTGCGGCTTCTGCACGCCGGGCTTCGTCGTCTCCATCACCGCGCTGCTCGAGCAGCACCGAGCCCGTGCGCACGCTCCCGGCACCCCGGCGGCCCTCACCGACGAGCAGATCCGTGAGGGCCTGTCCGGCAACCTCTGCCGCTGCACCGGCTACCAGGGGATCGTCCGCGCGGTGCGCCAGGCCGCGGACATCCAGGCGGCCGCGCGATGACGGCCACCGAGCACGCCACCGGCACCACGCGCGCCGTGGGCGCGCGCATCAACCGCGTCGAGGACCCGCGCCTGCTCACCGGCCGTGGCACGTTCGTCGACGACATCCAGCTGCCCGGGATGCTGCACGCCTACTTCGTGCGCAGCCCGGTCGCGCACGCGCGCATCACCGGCATCGACACCTCGGCCGCGCTCGCGGTGCCCGGCGTGCACGCGGTCCTGACCGCGGCCGACCTCGACCCGCACGTCCGCGAGCAGTGGCACACCGCCGTGGGCAAGGCGAGCCCGGACACCCCGCGCCCACCGCTCGCCAACGACAAGGTGCGCTTCGTCGGCGACCCGGTCGCGCTCGTGCTCGCGGACACCCGCTACATCGCGGAGGACGCGGGCGAGCTCGTCGAGGTCGACTACGAGCAGCTCCCCGCCGTCATCGACTACCTCACGGCGGGCGAGAACGAGACGCTCGTGCACGAGGCGCACGGCTCCAACGTGATCGGCGAGATGGCCGGCCTGCCCGCCGCGATGCTCGCCGATGACTACGCGAACGCCGCGCACGTCATCAGTGAGTCGATCTACCAGCAGGCTCACTGCGCGGTTCCGATGGAGTGCCGCGCGCTGCTGGCCGACTACCGGCCGACCACCGGCGAGTACACGCTCTACGCCGCGACGCAGGCGCCGCACGAGTGGCGCGCGTTCTGCGCGCGGCTCACCGGCGTGCCCGAGCACCAGGTGCGGGTCATCATGCGCGACACCGGCGGCGGCTTCGGCCAGAAGGTCATCGTCCAGCGGGACGACATGGTCATCATGCTGGCCGGCTACCTCGTGGGACGACCCATCAAGTGGGCCGAGGACCGGCGCGAGAACCTCCTCGCGGCCGGCAAGTCGCGCCGCGAGAGCGCGGACCTCACGATGGCGTTCGACGCCGAAGGCCGCATCGTCGCCGAGCAGATCGACTTCGTGCAGGACAGCGGCGCGTATCCGTCGCCGTGGCCCGTGAGCACCGCGGCTGCGGTGTGCGTGATCTTCCCCGGGCCGTACCGCGTGCCCGCGGGCAAGTGCGCGTTCACGGTCAAGACCGTGTACACGAACACGTCAGGGCGCACCGCCTACCGCGGGCCGTGGATGTTCGAGACGCTCGCCCGCGAGGTGATGCTCGACATCTCCGCGCGCGAGATGGGCATGGACCCGGCCGAGCTGCGCCGGCGCAACCTCCTGCGCTCCGACGAGCTGCCGTACACCAACCCCAACGGCATGCCGTACAACGCGATCACGCCGATGGAGACGTTCGAGCAGGCGCTCGAGATCCTCGACTACGACGCGTTCCGCGCCGAGCAGAAGGCGGCGCGGGAGCAGGGCCGCTACATCGGCGTCGGCATCTCGTCCTACGTCGAGCCATCGGCGCCCGGCTTCGGCTCCTACGGCAGCGAGGCCGCGACGATCCGCATCGAACCGTCGGGCAAGGTCAACGTCTACATCGCGGGCGGGTCGACCGGCAACAGCATCGAGACCACCGTCATCCAGCTGACCGCCGATGCGCTGGGCTGCGACGTGAACGACGTCAGCACCATCCAGGGCGACACCGCGGTCACCGGGTTCGGTGCCGGTGCCGCGGGCAGCCGCAGCGGCTCCATGACGGCGGGCGCGATCAACGAGACCGCGAAGGTGCTGCGCGAGCGGCTCGTCGCGCTGGCCGCGCACAAGCTCGAGGCCGCGCCGGCGGACATCGAGCTGTCGAACAGCACCGCCGCCGTCGCCGGTGACCCGACGACCGCGATCACGTTCGCCGAGCTGGCCGCCGCCGCGTACTACGACCCGATGTCGCTGCCGCCCGGCATCCCCGCCGGCCTCGAGCACACCGCGCGCTACACGTCGGCGGCAGCGACGATCTTCGTGAACGCGACGCACGTGTGCACGTGCGAGGTCGACGTGAAGACCGGTCAGGTCAAGCTCCTGCGCTACATCGTCAGCGAGGACTGCGGCCCGATGATCAATCCCAACGTCGTCGAGGGGCAGATCGCCGGTGGTGTTGTGCAGGGCATCGGGGGTGCGCTGCTCGAGCACCTCGCCTACGACGACGAGGGCAACCCGATCGCGACGACGTTCATGGACTACCTGCTGCCCACCGCGACCGAGGTTCCCGTCATCGAGTACGGGCACATCGAGACACCGTCGCCGGGCCCCGGCGGCTTCAAGGGCGTCGGCGAGGGTGGCGCCATCGGGGCACCGCCGGCCGTGGTGAACGCGGTCGCCGACGCGCTGTCGCCCTTCAACGTCCGCCTCACCCGGACCCCACTGACCCCCGAGTACCTGCTCGCCCAGATCCAGGGCCCGTGACCCCGGTCGACATCGGACTTGTGCCGCTCCGCACGCCGGTCCGGCTGCCACTTCTCCGATCTCGACCGGGCGTTCTGGTCCGCCGGCGGCCCGCTCGTTCTAGAGTGAGCGCTCAGTAACGTAGTGGGAGCAGGAGAGCGTGTGGCCCTGACCGAGCTGACCGCCGAGCTGGCCGCGGCGACCGACGCCGAGATCGACGACGCCGCCCGGCACGCCGACCCGATGCTGCTGCGGGGGCTGCTGTTCCAGCTCACTGGTGCCGCCGACATCGCGGCGACACAGATCAACCCGCAGCACAGCATCGACGCCGCCACCATCAAGAACGACGACGAGGCCGCGTTCCTGCGCGCCCGCCTGGCGACCTACCTCAAGCAGCTGCGCGACTCCGCCGCCCCGCCCGACCTCGGCCCGGCCGAGCGACTGCCCCGGAGCCTCGCGCTCGCCGCAGGCGTCGACGAAGTACCGCCGGAGGACCTCGACGTGTGGCTCGAGGAGCTGGCGCTCGACCCGTGGGCCCGCGGCGCCGACCTCGAGGGCCCCCGGCCGACCGCGCTCGACGACATCGAGGTCGTCGTCATCGGCGCCGGCATGGGCGGCCTCAACGCGGCCGCGCAGCTGAAGAACGCGGGCATCCGCTTCACCCTGCTCGAGAAGAACAGCGGCGTGGGCGGCACCTGGTACGAGAACCGCTACCCCGGCGCGCGTGTCGACTCCCCCAGCCGCGCGTACCTGCACATCCTCGGCGTCGACTTCTACCCGACGCACCCGTTCTGCCCGCGCGAGGAGAACGAGCGCTACTTCAACTGGCTGGCCGACCACTACGAGCTGCGCGAGCACATCCGGCACGACACCGAGGTGGTCGCGCTGACGTGGGACGACGAGGCGGCGCGCTGGGAGGTGCGTGCGAAGACACCCGACGGCGAGCTCGTGCTCAACGTGCCCATCGTCATCACCGCGGTCGGGCTGCTCTCGCGCCCGAGCATCCCGGAGATCGCCGGCCGGCAGGACTTCCGCGGCCCGGCGTTCCACTCGTCGTGGTGGCCGGCCGACCTCGACATCACCGGCAAGCGTGTGGGTGTCATCGGCACCGGGTGCAGCGGCGTGCAGCTCGTGCCGGTCATCGCCGGGCAGGCCGCGCAGGTGAGCGTCTTCCAGCGCACACCGCAGTGGCTGTTCGGCAACCCCGGCTACCTCAAGCCCTACCCGCCGCAGGTGAGCTGGCTCGATCGCAACCTGCCGCTGTTCAGCAACTTCATGCGGTTCCGCTCGAACTGGCTGCTCGGCCCGTACCTGTCGGAGCCGAAGCGCCTCATCGATCCGGACTTCGAGGACCCGCACGCGCGCAGTGCGGTGAACAAGCGACTGCGCGACGAGCGCATCGCCTTCATCGAGCAGAAGCTCGCGAGCCGGCCCGATCTCATCGAGAAGATGATCCCGCCGCATCCGCCGTTCTCGGCGCGGCCGGTGCAGGTCGACCGCGACGACTGCTTCTACGACGCCCTGCTGCGCGATGACGTCGCGCTCGTCACCGAAGGCATCGACCGCATCACCGAGACCGGCATCCGCACCGTCGACGGCACCGAGCACGCGCTCGACGTCATCGTGTTCGCCACCGGCTTCCGCGCCAACGAGGCGCTCTGGCCGATGGAGGTGCACGGCCGCGACGGCAAGAGCGTGCTCGACCTCTGGGCGAAGGACGGTCCGCGCGCCTACCTCGGCGCGATGCTGCCTGACTTCCCGAACCTCTTCATGGTCTACGGGCCGAACATGAACCCCTACGGCGGCCTTGGCGTCGTGAACCTCGAAGAGATGGTCATGCGCTACACGCTCGCGTGCATCGAGCACCTCGCGGCCACCGGTGCGAGGTCCATCGAGCCATCCGAAGAGGCCTACTGGCGCTGGAACGGCGAGCTCGACGCGCGCGAGGAGATGAAGATCTACCGCGATCCGCGGGCGCGCAGCTACTACGTGAACGAGCACGGGCGGTCGGCGACCAACTGCCCGTTCACCGGCATCGAGATGTGGCACAAGCTGCGCCACCCCGACCACGACGACCTCATCACCCGTTAGCCGGGCGGTTCGACCGCCCGCAGGTGCCCGGCCATGAGCAAGGGCGTCACCGCCATCACGCCGCCGTCGACCGGCAGCGTCACGCCAGTGATCCAGCGCGCGGCGTCGCTGGCCAGGAACGCGACCGCTTCGGCGACGTCCCACCCGGTGCCTTCGGTGCCGAGCAGCGTGGTCGCCGCCGCCATGCGCTGACGGAGCTCGGTCTCCGGCGTCTGGCCGAGGTTGCTGAACATGAGCGGGGTCGTGATGTGTCCGGGCGACACCGTGTTCACGCGGATGCCCTGCCGGCCGTAGGAGTAGGCCATGTCGTAGGTGAGCGCGTGCACGCCACCCTTCGCCGCGGCGTACGCAGAGTTGCCGACGCCGCGCTCGGCGACGATCGAGCCGATGTTCACGACGGCGCCGGCGCCCTTGGCGATCATCACCGGCAGCGCATGCTTGCTTGCGAGAAACACCGTGCGCAGCGACGCCGCCTGCACGCGGTCCCACTCGTCCTCGGTGAGGTCGACGATCGGCGCGAGCGACACGGTGGCGATGTTGTTGACCAGGACGTCGAGCGTGCCGAACGCGTCGACGGCGGCCTGCACCATCGCCGCGCAGTCCGCCGCCTTGGAGAGGTCACCGACGAACGAGACCGCGGTGCCGCCCTCGTCGGTGATCAGCGCACGGGTCTCCTCCGCGCGGTCGGGCGCGATGTCGGCGACGACGACCTGCGCGCCTTCGCGCGCGAGCACGAGCGCGCACGCCCGGCCGACCGCCATGCCGGGGCCGGGTGTCGAGCCCGCGCCGGTGACGATCGCGACCTTGCCCTCGACCCGTCCCGTCACGCTCGCGAACGTAGCAAGCGCTCGCTCACCTCAGCGCGCGAACTGAAGTAGCGTCCGCGCGTGCAGGTGAACCAGCCCATCGATCCTGAGGTCGCGGCCGCCCTCGCCGCGCTGCCCGACGTCGTCCTCGACGCCGACCGCCTCGCGATCGTGCGCGCGGCGCGGGCCGAGGTGGAGGTGCCGCTGTCCGACGCGGTGGTGCGCAGCGATCACGTCGTGCCGGGCGATCCCGGCGTCCCGGTGCGCGTGCACCGCTCGGCCACCGCGACGTCTCCGCGGCCGGGCGTCATCAGCCTGCACGGCGGCGGCCTGGTGCTCGGCACCAAGGACCAGGACGACCCGCTGTGGGACCGGTGGTGCCCGAAGCTCGACGTGGTCGCCGTGTCGGTGGACTACCGCCTCGCCCCCGAGACCCCCTATCCCGGGCCGATCGAGGACTGCTACGCAGCGCTGTGCTGGACGCACGAGCACGCGGCGGAGCTCGGCATCGACCCCGCGCGCATCGGCGTGCGCGGTGTGAGCGCCGGCGGCGGGCTCGCGGCAGCCCTCGCCCTGCTCGCCCGCGAGCGGGGCGGCCCCGCGCTCGCGTTCCAGCTGCTCGACTGCCCGATGCTCGACGACCGGCAGATCACGCCGTCGAGCCGGCTCGACGGGCTGCTCGTGTGGAGCCGCGAGTCGAACACGTTCGGCTGGCGCTCCTACCTCGGTGACCTCTACGGCACCGACGACGTGCCGGCGACCGCCGCGCCGGCGCGGGCGACCGACCTGTCCGGCCTGCCGCCCGCGTTCGTCTCGGTCGGCAGCGTCGACGGGTTCCGCGACGAGGACGTCGACTACGCGCAGCGCCTGAACGAGGCCGGCGTGCCGTGCGAGCTGCACGTCTACCCGGGCGCCCCCCACGGCTACGCCCTCGCGTTCTCCGCGGCCGTGACCAAGCAGTCGCTCCGGGACATGTTCGCCTGGCTCGCCCGCCAGACCGCATGACCGGTCGAGATCGGCGTTGTGGCAGATCTCGCCCACCCCAAGCCGCCACAAAGCCGATGTCGACCAGGGGGGCGGCACCCTCCCCCAGTCGAGAGCGGGGTTGTGGCAGATCTCGACCACCCCAAGCCGCCACAAAGCCGATGTCGACCGGGGGGTGGGGGTGAGCAGCGGGCCGCTCGCCGGCGTGCGGGTGCTCGAGCTCGCGGGGCGCGGGCCCGGCCCGTTCGGCGCGATGGTGCTGGCCGACCTCGGCGCCGAGGTCGTGCGCATCGTGCGGCCGGCGGATGTGGATCCCGGCGGCCACGAGTCCGACGTGCAGAGGATGGCCAGCGGCCACCGGCAGCTCGACCTCGTGCTGCGCAACCGCCGCTCGATCGCCCTCGACCTCAAGCACCCGGACGGCGTCGGGGCGGTGCTGCGCCTCGTGGAGCAGGCCGACGTCCTCATCGAGGGCAACCGCCCCGGCGTCACCGAGCGGCTCGGTCTCGGCCCCGCCGACTGCCAGGCCCGCAACCCGCGGCTGGTCTACGCCCGCATGACCGGCTGGGGCCAGGATGGCCCGATGGCGCAGGTGCCGGGCCACGACATCAACTACGTCGCGCTGTCCGGCGCGCTGGACCCGATGCGCCGCCCCGGCGAGGCACCGGTGCCGCCGCTCAACCTCGTCGGCGACTACGGCGGCGGCGGGATGGTCATGGTCGTCGGCATCCTCGCGGCGCTGCAGGAGCGGCACACGTCCGGCCGCGGGCAGGTGATCGACGCCGCGATGATCGACGGCATCGCGCTGCTCACGACGACGATCCACGCGCTGCGCGCCGAGGGCATGTGGAACGACGAGCCCGGGAGCAACGTGCTCGACCTCGCCGCGCCGTTCTACAACGTCTACGAGACCGCCGACGGCCGCTACGTGACGGTCGGCGCGGGTGAGCCGAAGTTCTACGCCGAGCTGATCAGGATCATGGGTCTGCCCGAGGAACTCGTCCGCGCCCAGCACGACGAAGCGTCGTGGCCCGCGGCGAAGCGGCAGCTGGCGGACGCGTTCCGCACCCGGACGTTCGCCGAGTGGCGGGCCCTGCTCGATGCCTCGGACAGCTGCTTCGCGCCGGTCCTCACCCTCGCCGAAGCGCCGCACCACGCCCACCTGCGGGCCCGCGGGACCTTTGTCGAGGTCGAGGGCGTCACCCAGCCGGCGCCCGCCCCCCGGTTCGACCGGACCCCCGGTTCGATCTCCGGGCTGCCCCGCCCCGCCGGTGCGGATACCCGAGAAGTGCTGCAGGACTGGGGCTTTGGCGCTACCGACATCGATGCGTTGATCGCCTGTGGTGCCGCCCGTCAGGCGCGCCAGCCCTTCCTCAGCTCTTAGCAATCGGCGGCAGGAACCGCGCCGCCGGCGACGAACCCCTCGCACAGGCCCACCCAGTCCGGGCCGAGCGGCCCCGACCGCACCCTCCCCCCCGCGGTCGGGGCCGCGCCAGGTCCACGCTCGGACAGCGCGGTCCGAGCCGTCGCCTACCGTCATCGCCGTGGGTGATGCCTCGGCGGTCGCGGTGCTGCGCGCGATCGTGGACGAGCGGCCCGGCGGCGAGCACCGGCCGCAGCAGGAGGCGCTGGTCGAGGCGGTGGAGACCGCGCTGGCCGACCGCGAGCACCTGCTGGTGCAGGCCGGCACCGGCACGGGCAAGAGCCTCGGCTACCTGATCCCCGCGGTGCTGTCCGGCAAGCGCATCGTCGTGTCGACCGCCACCAAGCAGCTCGGCGAGCAGCTCGTGCTGGCCGACCTGCCGATGCTCGCGACGCTGCTGCCGAAGATCGCCGACCGCGACCTCACCTACGCGATCATCAAGGGCCGCAGCAACTACGCCTGCCAGGCGAAGGTCGACGAGCTGCGTCCGGCCGAGCTCCCGCCACTGCTGGAGGTGGAGGAGCCGCCGGAGGCGCTGGCGCTCTTCGAGGTCGAGCGGCCACCGCCGCCCCCGACGCCGGTGCTGCTGACCGCGGCGGCGAAGACCGTGCTCGACGACCTGCTCGACTGGGCACAGGCCACGACCACGGGCGACCGGAGCGAAGCTCCGCAGTCGGTCACCGACCTGATGTGGCGCGAGGTCTCCACCGACACCGCCGGCTGCCCCGGCGCGCACGTGTGCTCCTTCGGCGCCACCTGCTTCACCGAGAAGGCCCGGCGTGAGGCGAAGAACGCGCAGATCGTCGTCACCAACCATGCGCTCGTCGCGCAGGACCTGGGCAACCCGACCGCGATCCTCGGCGACTGGGACGCGGTGGTGTTCGACGAGGCGCACGAGCTCGTCGACGTGCTCTCCGAGGCCTGGGCGTCGGTGATCGCGCCGATGGCGCTGCACGCGACCGTCGGCATCGCCGGGCGCCGGCTCTCGCGTGATGACGAGTCCGACACCGGCCACCTTGTGGTCGAGCAGCTGCAGGCTGACCTCGACACGTTGAGCGGGCGGCTGTCCGCGCTCGACCCCGGGCTGCTGGTACGGCTGCCCGACGACGTGAAGGCGGCGCTGACCGACGTCGCCCACGGCCTCACCGACCTGTCCACGCGACTGGACGAGACGCCGCCGACCGGTGAGGACAAGAACCGCCACGACGCGGCCGCGCGCAACGCCGAGCTCGTGCGCACCGCGCGCGGAGCGGCAGCGGCCCTGCTGTCCGACGACGGGCAGCGGGTGCGCTGGCTGCGCCGCGGACGGCGGGAGAACGGGCCCGGTGAGCTGGTGAGCGCACCGCTGTGGGTCGGTCCGGAGCTGGTGCGCCGCCTCGGCGAACGCACGCTGGTCGCGACGAGCGCGACGCTCACCGTCGCCGGCCGGTTCGAGCCGGTCGCGCAGTCGCTGGGCCTGCTCTCGCCGCGGCCGGTCGCCGATGCCGATGAGCCCGCCGAGCCGCGACGCTGGACCGGGCTCGACGTCGGGACGCCGTTCGACTACGACAAGCAGGCGATCCTCTACGTGCCCGACCCGAAGCGCTTCCCCGCGCCCATCGGCCGCGACCGCACCGAGCACACCGCCGCGGTGCTCGAGGAGCTGACGCAGCTGGTGCGCGCGGCGGGCGGACGCACGCTCGCGCTGTTCACCACGACCGCCGGCGCCACGCAGGCGGCCGAGCACCTGCGCCGCACCATCGACACGCCGGTCCTCGCGCAGGGCGACGCGCCCGTCGGCCAGCTCGTGCAGCGCTTCGCCGAGGACGAGCCGACCACGCTCTGCGGGACGATGGGGCTCTGGCACGGCGTCGACGTCCCTGGCGCGTCGCTGTCGTGCCTGGTCCTCGACAAGCTGCCGTTCGCGCCGATGGACGATCCCCTCATGGCCGCGCGCCGCTCGGCCACCGACGACGCGGGGCGCGACGGCTTCACCGAGGTGTTCGTCGCCAACGCGACCGTGAAGATCACGCAGGGCGTCGGGCGGCTCATCCGCACGTCGACCGACCGTGGCGTCGTCGCCGTGCTCGACACCCGCGTGCGCACCAAGGGCTACGGACGCCTTGTGCTGCAGTCACTCCCGCCCATGCGGCTGATGTCCGACCTCGACCTCGTCACCGGCGCCCTGCGCCGCCTGACCGGGACCGCCCCGAGCTGATCAGCTCGACGGGGGCCACGAACCGGTGGGCCGGGGCTCGTACTGCCCGCAGTGGTCATGAACGTCGTTCACCTGCGCGGCGGTGGCGTCAGTCGGCACGTTTGCCTCCTCGAGGTCCACGCGGTCGGCCTTGTGCTTGTACGCATTCGTCATCGTCAAGTTGAACCGCTGGATGGACCGCATCGGAACGGAGTGTGTGTCGTCGTCGTAGGACGAGCGCATGTCCGTCCAGTGAACCGTGGTGTGCGGGCGGAGGCGGGAGAGGTAGTGCGTACCACTGACCGTGTAACCGGCCCGTTCGTCGATGGCCTCGGCCGAGTCCCCCGAGTAGTAGTTGGCGATGTGACCCGGCACGGTCTTCTCGTCGTAGCCGGTCTTCGGGTCGTCGTCCTGTGTGCCGTACACGTCGAGGTAGTAGACGTAGGTGTGCCCGTCGGCGGCGTCGTTGTGCCAGTGGAACTGCACGTACGGCTTCGCCGCGTTCACGTACTTGGTGGTGAGAGAGATGTCATCGCCGTGCGACACCGGCATCTTCGACGCCGGAACCGGCACTGTAAGGGTGTCGTGGTTGTGAACCGGGTCGATCGCCTCCCACCACGCGTACGGCCCCGTGGTCACGCTTTCGTCGGAGAGGGTGCCGTTCTGCAAGAGCGGCGTGTTGTACCCCACGCCACCTATGCCGACCCAGATGAGAACGGTGCTCGGATCGCTGCCTGAGCACGTGTCGACGGTTGGCTGGGTGAACTCGCCGTGCACGTAGTGGAAGAACGAGCTCGAGCTCGACCAGTCCTCGATGCCCGCCCAGTTCGGCGAGGGCGCGTTGTCGGCCCCGTGGTCGTACGGATCGGGAGTGCCGGGTCCATGCTCCGTCCCCCCGGCGAACAGCGCCATCTTCGAAGACGCATGTGCGGGCGTGTTCGCAGCGACACCCCACGCAGCGACCGCACCGACTGCGACCAAGGTGCAAGCCAACCGTGCAGTACGCATGAACCCCCCCAACCCACCGGCACGCCCGGATTGCACCGATGTGGGCGTTGGGACGCTATCCCCTCGCCTCTCGGTCGGCAAGGCGGACGACCGGCGTGCAGCCCGAGCCGTCGGTCAACGGGCGTAGGTGCGCAGCTCGACGACGATGCCTTCGGGGTCGCGGATGTAATGGCCCGCCCCGGCACCCCGGACGGTGGTCAGAGGCCAGGCAGACCGTCGATGCTGACAGCGTTCTTGTCCGCCCGGTACTTCTGCATGCCGCCCGGGCCGCGCTTCTCCGCCGCGAGCTTGAGCAGGTCGCGCTCGCCGACCAGCTCCATCACCGGGACGCCGTAGCCACACGAGTCGCTGATGCGCGTGACGTCGACGATGATCGACGCCCGTGTCCCCGGGTGCGCCGGGTGCCGCGCGACGAGGTCCTCGTGCTCGGTGTCGCCGGGGAGCACGACGCGGCCGGAGCCATGCAGGCGCACGATGCGTGGCCGGGTGTCGAAGGAGCAGAACATGATGCAGATGCGGCCGTTCTCCCGCAGGTGCGCGATGGTCTCGACGCCGCTGCCGGTGTAGTCGACCCAACCGACCTTGTGCGGGCCGAGCACCGAGAACGTGTCGTGCCCGCGCGGGCTGAGGTTGACGTGGCCGTCCGCGGCCAGCGGCGCGGTGGCGACGAAGAACATCGACTGCGCGCCGATCCAGCGCGCAAGGGGATCGTCGATCCCATCGAACACCTTGCCCATGCGTCCGAGGCTAGAGAGCGCCGCGTCGCGAATCTCGGCGTTTTCACCGTCGTTCGACCTGTGCTTGGAACCGCGCCCCCGCTGGTGATCCGTGCGACATACGCCCGATCTTCGGGCCTGTACCGCACGGATCACGGAACGTCCGAGCGGGAGCGAGTCCGTGGGCGCATGCTTGCGGTGTGGGGAACCGGTCGAAGTGGCGGGGGTCGCGCTACGGCGGGCCGCCGTCGGGCTTCGACGACGGGCCGCCCGGGTTCGGCATCCCGACCAGCAGCCCGTTCACCTTCGAGGGGCAGCTCGAGCGGCGCCGCGCCTTCGCGGCGGGACTGATCCGGCGCGGCCGCGCGGGCAAGGCGTTCGTCTGGTTCGTGCTGCTCACGTCGCTGGCGATCTTCGTGGTCGCCCAGCTGGCCGGCCACTGACGGCCTGGGTCAGGCCTTCGCCTCGGCGAGGACCTCGGCGGTGTGCTCGCCGAGGCCGGGGATGCCTTCGCGTCGCGGTGGCAACGGCTCCGGACCGCTGCGCAGCGCGCCACCCATGACCTCGGTGCGGCCGCGCTCGCCCCACGAGAACACGTGCACCCGGCCCAGCGAGACGTTCACCTCGTCGCCGACGGCTCGTTCGATGAAGCCGGTGCGGTCGAGGTCCGGCACGGGCTCGACCGGCACACCGGCCGTGCGCAGTGCGTCGACCCACGCGTCGCGCGGACGAGTAGCGAAGACGGCTTCGAGCGTGCGCTCCACGTCGTCCGCGTGGCCGGTCGACGTGCGCAACGCAGGAGGTGAGACGGGCAGCTGCGCACCGGTGGCAGCGACGAGCGCCGACCACGAGGAGACGTCCGGCGCGGCCAACGCAAGCCAGGCGTCATCGGCGCACCGGTAGATGCGGTAGGCAGCGCCGTAGCCGGTCTGTGCGCTGTCGAGCACAGGGCCGCGCACGACCTCGTCACCGCGAAGGAACGCACCGGACTTGAGCAACATCGCGCCGCCGAGCAGCGACGTGTCCACCGACTGCCCGCCGCCGCGCGTGCGCCGGGCGAACAGCGCCGCGAGGATGCCGCACGCCGACAACCAGCCGCTGGCGACGTCGACCGCGCCCCACACGAGGTAGGTCGGAGGGTTGCCGGCGCCGCCCTGCGCGGCCTCGATGCCCGCGAGCGCCTGCATGAGCTGGTCGTTGGCGGGCAGGGTTGCGCGGGGACCGGTGGGGCCGAAGCCGCTGGCGTGGCAGTAGATCGCATCGGCGTTCGCCGCGCGCACGGCCGGCTCGTCGTAGCCGAGCCGCTCGGCGAGCCCGACGCGCGAGTTGTGGTGCACCACGTCCGCCCACGCGAACAACCGCGTGAGCCCGTCGGGCGGCTTGGGGTTCTTGAGGTCGAGCGCGACCGCGCGCTTGCGCTGCTGACCGGCGCCGAACATCGGCTCCATCGAGCGGTGCACGTCGCCGGTGGGCGGCTCGACCTTGACGACGTCGGCGCCGAGCTCCGCGAGCACGCGGGCCGCGACGGGACCGGCGAGGTAGGCGGACAGGTCGAGGATGCGAACGCCCTCGAGCAGCCGGGAAGGAGCAACCGGCGCGCGTGAGCCGCCGGTCGACGTCACCCGCACGATCGGCCCGAGCGTCGTGATCTCGTCATGGGCGACGGCGAGCCCCACCTCCCGCACGTGCGCGTCGCGCAAGGCCTCCCCCGGCCACCACACCGGCTCGCAGCGGAAGTCCTGCCCGGCGAGCTCGGTGAGCCACTCGTCGCGGTCCTTCTGCGCGAACAGCTCCTTCCACCGCAGGTCGCGGTCGGCCATCGCGCCGCTGATGAGCTCGGCCTGGTAGCCGGCCGCGCTCGGCGGTTCACCGACGCGCTCGAGGAACGCCTCGTACGCGCCCTTCGCACCGAACCACAGCTGCACGTAGCCGCCGTCACGGCACCGGTAGGCGAGCGACTCACCGGGCCCTTGCCTCTCCCAGAGCAGCCGGGTCGCACCGGAGTGGTTCTCGACGCGGCCGGTGATCATCGGCAGCAGCGCGTGGACACCATCGAGGAGCGACGTCGCGAACCAGCCACCCCGGCCGGTGCCCGCCCGCTCCACCAGCCCGGCGAGCGCGCCGACGGTCGCGACGAGCGCCGCGCCCGCGGAGGCGACGTTGAGGTCCGGGAAGACGGGCCCGGGCCGGTGCCCGCGGATCTGCGTGAGCACCCCGGCGCGGGCGGCCACGAGCAGGTCGAGGTCCGGGACCGGGCCGAGCGCGTCGCGGCTCGTCTCGACGCGCACCTGCACCAGCGCGGGGTTGAGGGCCGCGAGCTCGTCGTAGGTCAGCGCCTCGGCCAGCGGACCCACGAGGAGGACGACGTCGGCGTCCGCGCAGAGGCCACGCACGACGGCCGCGGCGTCGTCGCCGACCTCGACCACGTCCTTGCCGGCGTCCCACGCACGATGCATCTCGAGGCCGGCGTCGAGCGCGGGCCGCTGCGCGTCGCGCACGTGGGTCACGTGTGCGCCGAGGTCGCGCAGCACGATGCCGGGGAGGTGGGCCGCGAGGCCGGCGCCGACGTCGCTGACGCCGACGGCGACCTCGACGACGCGGATGCCTGCGAGGGGGCCGACCGTCACCCGGTCATCCTGCACAACCGCGTCAGGTGGTCACCGCGACGGGCGCGTCGACGGGCGGCGCGCTGGTCCGGGCGCGCACGGGCGACACGGTGCTGCGCTTCTCGCTGGTGGCGGCGAGGCCGGACCAGATGCTGCCCCACCGGCCGTTCGACAGGAGGGCGACCGCGATGGCGATCGCACCGAAGGCGAGCTGGAACACGTAGCCCGCCTTGTCGTTGCTGTCCGTCGCGTAGGACGGCAGGAACGTGAAGATGCCCGCGGCGAGGAACGCGGGGAGCACGGTCCCACCGCCGCCGAGCGCCGTGCAGATGAGCAGGATCGCGATGAACACCAGGCCGGCGAGCGCCTGGTAGCTGACCGCGCCGGAGCGCTGCGCGACGCCACCCGCCAGCGCGCCGCTCACTCCGGCGAGGAACGCGCTCAGCCCGAACGACAACGCGCGCGTGATGGCGACGTTGGTGCCGAGCGTCGACAGCGCGAGCGGCGAGTCACCGACGGCGCGCAGCAGCCGGCCGAGGCGGGCGTGCTGGACCGCCTTGACGAGCGCTGCGCAGAGCACGACGGCGACGAGCACGACGTAGTAGTAGGCCCACGGGCCGTCGGCGCCGTGCGGTCGCGGCGTGTTGACGGCACTGTCCGAGCCGAACAGGAAGGAGAACGAGAACGCCGACTGCTGCAGCAGGATGCCGAAGCCCAGCGTCGCCAGCGCGAGGAACGTGCCGGACAGCCGGATGGCGGGGATGGCGACGATGAGGCCGAGCGGCACGGTGAGCAGCCCCGCGACGATCACCGCGAGCGGCCACGGCAGGCCGAAGTTGAACGCGCCGAGCCCGCCGTGGCTGACCGCATGGCCGAACAGTGCGGCGCCCACGCCCTGCAACGTGAACTGGCACAGCGAGACCTGGCCCGACATGCGGATGAGGACGACGAGCGAGAGGTAGAGCGCTACCTGAGCGAGTGCGAACGTCGCGGTGCTGAGCTTCGTCGACTCCACGAGGAACGGAGCGAACAGCACGAGCCCGCAACCGATGACCGCGCCGACGATGCGGGCCTGGTCGGGAAGGCGGGACGGCTGCGGCGGTCGGGTGCGCACGAGCCGGCCGACCTCCTGCAGGCGGCCGCGCGGGGTGAGCACGAGGACCAGCAGCAGCACGACGAACGACGTCGCCGGGTAGATCTGGGCGAGGTTCGCGTGGCTCGACGTCTCCTTCTGCACCAGCTGCTCGGCGATGCCGATGAGCAACCCGCCCACGTAGGTCATCGGCAGGCTCGTGAACCGGCCGATGGCGCACGCACCGAACGCGTGCACGACGAGCAGGGTGAGCAGCACCGCGTCGACCCCCAGCAGGGGGCCGATGAGCATGCCGGACACCGCCGCGAACGCGGAGCCGATCACCCACGCGCGACGCCGCACGCGGGCCGGGTCGATGCCGGTCATGTCGAGCAGTGCGGCGTCATCGACCACACCGCGCAGGGCGACGCCGGACCGGGTGCGCCGGAAGTACAGCGACAGCCCTACCGCGGCGGCGAGCGCCATCACGGCCTTCACGACATCCGAGTTCTGGAAGTACGCCGCACCGATGTGGTGCGCCTGCGTGCTGTAGCCGAGGAACTCGGGGAGCGAGCGGGGCACGGTGCCGAAGATCAGCGTGAGGATGCCCTGCACCATGATGAGCAGCCCGATCGTGGCGACGATGCGTTGCGCCACCGGCACGTCGGCCAGGCCGCGCGCGATCCGTTCGAGCACGAACCCGGCGACGAGGCCGAACGCGACGAGGACGATCACGAACGCGAGCGGCCACGCCAGGTGGTGCGTGACGTGCAGCGAGCGGAACAGGAACGCGGCCGCGGCGGCGATGGCGCCCTGCGCGAAGTTGAACACCCCCGACGTCTTGTAGGTCAGCGTGAGACCCATCGCGGCGATCGCGTAGATCGAGCCGACGGAGATCCCCGCGACGACGACCGGGAGGTAGGAGCTCACGGCCGGCAGATCCCGCAGGGGGTGAGGCCCGCGCGCACGTGCGCCGCGGCCGACGCCGGGGTGACGGCGCGGCCTTCGGTGAACGCGCAGCCGACGCGATGGAAGTGCGTCATGCCCGGACCGCTCACGAGGATCGGGTCGCCGCCCGTGGTCGCGCTCGCGGGCTCCGCGGCCGCGATGAGCGGCAGCACCGCGGTGGCGACGGCGCGCTGGCGGTCCCGCAGCGCGCGGGCGCCGATGAGCACCCAGGTCGCCCAGCCGGCCCCGGCGAGCAGCAGCGCGGTGATGCCGCCGACGATGAAGTAGAGCTGGTGGTCCCAGACGTGGGTGTGCCTGGCGCCGACGAAGCAGCCGAGGATCGCGATGAGGCTGACGACCTCGAACCAGACGAGGCGCGACAGATCCCGCAGCGCCCACGGCAGGTGGGGCGGGCCGGAGGCTTCCGTCACGAGCGCGACGCCGGAGCGGTGCGCGTCGTGCGCCGGCGGCCGGTGCTGCTGGTGCGCGCCCGCGTGCCCGGCAGCGTCGTCTCCACGTCGGTCGGCAGATCCGCCGGCGCGGAGTCGGCGAGCACCGGCGCGCCGGTCGGCTCGGGCGGAGCGATGCGGCGCAGCGCGTCCTCGATGCCGTCGAGCTTGCGCCACTCGTCACGCATGTCGGCGGACACGTAGAGGATCCCGGCGGTCCCGAGGAAGAAGATGCCGAGGATGCCGCCGCTGATCATGTAGGGGAGCTGCTCCGCCGGGTAGACCGAGCCGCTCGCGCCGACCCACCCGAGCAGCAGCGCGAGCAGACCCGCGATGAACAGCACGAGCGCGGCCACGCGATCCCACTGGTACTTGACCCATCTCATGAAGTCCACGTGCGACGCACCCCCAGGAAGCGGATCGCGGTCGCGCCACCGAACGCGGCGAACGCGGCGACGACCAGAGCCAGATAGATGTCGAGCGAGTCAGTCGTGAGCGGCTTGCCGGCGGCGGTGGTCACGACCCCACCGCCGCCCGGCTGCGGGACGGCGACGACCGGGTTGTCGACGCTCGGCGGCACCACGCCGTCGGTGCCGCTCGGCGGCACCGAGCCGAAGCCGGAGCTGCCGGGGTTGCCGTCGCTGCCGACGCCGGTCGAGGTCGGAGGCGGCGTGCTCGTGCCGGGGTTCGTGGTGGCCGGTGAGGTCGGAGTCGACGACGGCCCGGTGAGGCCGCCGCCGATGACGCCGTCGCCACCGCTGGGTATGGCGTGGTACGTGCCGGTCGTCGACACGCGCCCGAGGGTGTACGTGACGGTCGTCGGGGCGGATGGCAGTCCGATGCCGATGGGGATCGGCAGCGCGGGCAGCGGCGGCAGCGCGCCGGTCGGTGGGGCGGGCGCCTGGTAGCTGAGCTCGAGGCCGGCGCTGGTGATGCCGTCCTTCGTCTTGTCCGCGGGCAGGTACGTCGCCTTGACGCCGATGGCCGCGAGGGCGTCGAAGACCGTCTGCACCGGCACCGGCAGCGGTACGAGGTTGCCGAGGACGTCGAACTGGCCGTCCTTGAAGCCGAACGTCTGCCCGGCCACGTCGAACGACGCGATCTCGAACGACGAGTCGGTGGTGGTGCCGCCGTCGGCGGCGCGGTGCAGCGTCGCGGTCGCGTGCACGCCGGCGATCTTGAAGTAGGTCGCGAGGGTCAGCGCGTCGACGTCGGTGTCGGCGGTCGCGTCCTCGGTGCCGTCCGGGTTCGCGAGGAGGCGCGTCGTGGAGGTGGCGCTCGTCGCGCCGCTCACGCCGACGACGGCCTCGCTCGTGGCCGACGTGCTGGTCGCCTCGGCGTGCAGGTGCGCCGCGGGGAGCGCGACGTCCTGCGGCTGGTCACCGCTCTGCGCGTACGCCACGGGGTAGCGCGGGACCTGCGACGAGACCGACGGGCAATCGGGGATCGGTGCGAGCGAGCAGATGGTGCCGGCAAGGACGGCCGGCAGCTCCGACGCATCGTGGCCGGGGTCGGGCGTCGCCGCGTACGCGGTGGCCTGGCCGCGGCTGTTCAGCGTCGCCGTCGCCGACGGCGCGTTCATCTGCAGGCTCTGCACGAACGGGAACGTCTCGTTGTACGCGACGACCGAGACGCCGGACGTGCTGGCGGAGAGGCTGAAGACCGAGTCCGCGCTCGCGTCGCCGCTGAACGCGGCGGTCGCAGCCGCCACCGCGGCGACCGCTGCGAGCACGCTGACTCGTCGCACCGGCAGTCCTCCTCGACTGGCCCTCCGGTGACGCTTCGCCGGTGAAGCGTCACCTCCTGCCCGCACGGTCACACCTACCGCCCGCGCACCGTTCGCCGGGCCCGCCGGCGGCCGTCGTCCGCCGCCTTGGGCTGGCCGCCGAGACCGGTGAGCAGGAACGACCACAGCTGCTCGCCGATCTGCTCAACCGGCTGGTCGATGCCGGCGCACTCGTAGTGGTGGAACACCGCGATGACGATCTGGTTCACCAGCCACGCAGCGTAGGTCGGGTCCGCCGGGGCGAGCGTCCCCGCCGCGACGGCGGCCTCGATCTCGGGGAGCAGCAGCCGGGTGAACGCATCGGTGGCGTGCGTGAGCTCCTTCGGGTGCAGGCGCAGCAGCCGGAAGTGCTCCGTGGCGATGAAGCTCGGCTCGCCCACCGTCGCCGCTTCGGACAGCGTGCTGCCAAGGATCGAGGTGATGTAGAAGCGCAACCGGTCGACCGGGTCGTCGAGCTTCAGGGCCGCGACGCGCAGCTGCTCGCAGCGCTCGGTGATCATGTCCTCGATGACCGCGAGGATCGCGAGGTCCTTGCTGGGGAAGTGCTTGTAGAACGTTTGCAGCGCGATGCCGGCCTCACGCGCGAGCTCCTGGATGGTGAAGTCGGAGCCGCGCGTCTCGGCGAGCCGGCGTGCCGCGGCGACGATCTGGCGGGCCCGTTCCATGCTGCGCATGCGCGAGCGCTGCACGGCGGGCGACTGCTCGGCCGCCCGCTCGGCCCAGGACGCACCGTTCGTCATCAGCTCTCCCTCATCAGTACGCATCTGCGCTGTAGGCGACGACGCCGCCGTAGTGGGGCGACGAGTGGCACGCGAGGGCGCGCCGCACGTTCGCCCGCTGCCGCTCGCCCGCACGACCGGACAGCTGCAGGTAGCACTCGAGCATCTGCGGGATGCCGTGCATGCGGCCGTTGCCCAGCGCACCCCCACCGGACAGCACCGGGACCCCGTCGGGCTTGTCGCTGTCGATGCCGCCGTCCTGCGCGACCTTGTGCGCCTCGCCGACCGGGCACAGGCCCAGCAGCTCCATCCAGAAGTAGACGAACGGCGAGAAGCCGTCGTAGACCTGCGGCAGGTCGATCTCGTCCGCGCGGAGGCCGGACGTCTCCCACAGCCGGCGGACCGTCTCGGTGCCGACGCCCATGATGTCGTCGAGCGGCCAGTGCAGCGGCAGCCGCGGGGTGGTCGGCTGGCCCATGCCGTAGCCGGACACGTAGACCGGCGCGTGGGGCAGGTCCTTCGCGCGCTCGGCGGAGGTGAGGACGAACACGGCGGCGCCGTCGACGGGGATGTCGCAGTCGAGCCGCCCGATGGGGTCGTTGATCGTCGGCTCGTCGATGTACTGCTCTGCGGTGAGCGGCTTGCCGTACCAGTACGACCACGGGATGCGCGCGCCGTTCTTGCGCGCCTCGACCAGCACCGCGGCCATCGCGTCGCGGCTGGCGCCGTAGCGCTGCAGGTACTCGTTGTACGCGAGTGCGATCATCGCGAGGGGGCCGAAGAAGCCCTGCGGCACGGTCCACTGCTGCGCGCCGCGGGCGTGCGTCATCGGGTTGCCGTGGTAGCTCGCCTTGGGGTTGTGCAGCGAGCGGTGCATCACGACGTGGTCGGCGGCGCCGCTGGTGATGGCGTTGACCGCCAGCGCGACCGCGCCGGGGATCTGGCCGAACCCCTGGAAGCCGCTGGCATAGCGGGGGTTCACACCGAGGTGCGCGGCGAGCCAGTTGGCGGAGACGAGGCTGACGCCGTCCTCGGCCGCGTGCGCGCCGGCGCTGGGCAACAGCGCGCCGGTGACGAAGCCGTCGATGTCGCTGACGCGCAGGCCGGCGTCGGCGATGGCGTCCCGCGCGGTGGCGACGGTCAGCGCGCCGAGCGGCAGGTCGTGGTGGCGGCGGATCGACGACTGCGCGTACCCGACGATCGCGACCTGGTTGCGCGCGGTGAACGTCACGGCGCGCTCGCCGATGGGGCGCCGGGGGCCTGCGAGCAGGCCCGATCCGAGAGCGTGAACGCGGGGACCGCGATGCCCTCGGCGATGTCTTCGAAGGCGACCGCGACGGCCGCCCCGATGTGCAGGTCTGCCCCCGCACCGTCGAGGAGCCGGCCGATGAGCCGGAGCTCAGGCTGCTCGGCGAGCTCGACGTCGACGAGCACGAACGGCACGTCGTCGCCGAAGCCGGGCAGGAACGACTGCCGCATCACCGTCCACGACCGCACGCTGCCGGTGCCGCTGACCGGCACGAACTCCCACGCGGGCTCGCCGCTGCCACAGTGCGGGCACACGACGTCGGGCGGCACGGTGAGCTTGGCGCACGCGGCACAGCGCGCGACGGTCAGCACGTGCTTCGCCGCGGCGTCCCAGTAGGCCTGGGACACCGCGTCGGGCACGGGCACCGGCCGCGTCATGGGAGGGCCCTACGGGATGACATGTGCTTCCTTCAACGCCGCGATGTCGTCCCACGAGTAGCCGAGGTCCATGAGCGTCAGCTCGGTGTGCTCGCTGTGCTCGGGTGCGCGGCGCAGGTGCGCGGGACGGCCGTCGAACTGCACCGGGACGTTGGGCAGCTGGTAGGGCTCGCCGCCCTCGTTGTCGACGTCGCCGATGTAGCCGTTGGCCAGCACCTGCGGGTCGTCGAGCAGCTCGGGCACGGCCTGCACCGGGGCCCACGGCGCGTCGAGCTTCGCCAGCACCTGCTTCCATTCCGCGAAGGTGCGCTTGGCGAACTCGGCATCGAGCTCGGCGGTGCAGGCGGCCGCGTTGATGCCGCGCGCGCGCAGGTCGACGAAGCGCTCGTCGGCGAGCAGGTCGGACCGGTCGATGAGCCGGCAGAAGTCGGCCCAGTAGCGGTCGGCCTCGAGGAAGACGAGGCTGATGTGCCGGCCGTCCTTCGTGCGGTAGGTGCTGACGAGCGGGTTCGGGCTGATCGCGCGGCCACCGGCCATGGGCGAGGGCGGGCTGCCACCGAGAGCCGCGACGACGTCGGAGGACAACGTCCAGATCGCGGTCGCGAGCAGTGAGACGTCGACGAGCGACCCCTCGCCCGTGCGCTCGCGCTTGAGGAGCGCCGAGGCGATGCCGAAGGCCAGCGCCATGGCGCCGTTGCGGTCGCCCATCGCGCCGCGCTGGCTGATGGGGTACTCACGGTCCGTGGGCGTGAGGATGTGCGCCATGCCGCCCCGGGCGAAGAACGCGGAGGCGTCGTAGCCCGCGGCGTCGGCATCCGGACCCTTCGTGCCGTAGCCGTTGCCGCGCGCGTAGACCAGCCGCGGGTACTTCGCGGCAACCGTGTCGGCGTCGAGTCCCAGGCGACCGAGGGCGCCGGGACGCAGGCTGGTGAGCAGCACGTCGGCGGACTCGAGCAGGCGGTGCAGCACCGCGATGCCCTGCTCGGTGCGCACGTCGAGCGCGACCGATCGCTTGCCGCGGTTGGCGACCGCCATGGACAGGTTGACGCCGCCCTTGTCCGCGCCGATGCCTTGGGTCATCAGGCCGCGGTACGGGTCACCGGTCAACGGCTCGATGTGGATGACGTCGGCACCCCAGTCGGCGAGCAGCGCCCCCGCCGCGGGCACGAACACCCACTGGGCGAGCTCGACGACCCGGATGCCGTCGAACGGCAGCGCGTCGGCGGTCACCTCAGCCACCGGCGCTCACCGGAGTGAGCACGACGAGCGGGATCACGCGGTCGGTGCGCGTCTGGTAGACGTCGTAGTTGGGCCACTGCTCGGTGACGATCGACCACAGCCGCGGCTTCTCGTCATCGCTGGCGGTGCGCGCGGTGGCGTCGAGGTGCTCGCCCTGGATCTGCACGTGGACGCGCGGATGCTCCACGACGTTGAGGTACCACTGCGGGTGCACCGGTGCACCGCCCATGGACGCGACGATGAGCAGGTCGTCGCCGTCCCGGGCGAAGATCAGCGGCGTCGTGTGCTCCTTGCCGCTCGTGCGGCCGGTGTGGGTGAGCAGCAGCGTGGTGGCGCCGTTCCAGATGTAGCCGACCTCGCCGTCGGTCTCCTGGTAGCGCTTGACGTGCTCGGCGCCGAGCAGCGATGCGTCGATCTGCTGGTAGCTCTCCTCGCCCATCGCGGCCGCCGATCAGCCGAACACGACGGGGATGGCGGTGGCGCCGCGCTCGTAGAAGCCGATGAGCTTCGGCGCCTCCGCGTCGGGGTCGAGCCGCAGGCCGGGCAGCCGGTCGAGCAGCGCGTTGATGCCGGTCTGCATCTCGGCGCGGGCGACGTGCATGCCGAGGCAGATGTGCGGACCGCCGCCGAACGCGAGCGACGCCTTCGGCGCCCGGTTGGGGTCCCACACGTCGGGGTTGTCCCAGCGCTTCGGGTCGCGGTTGCCCGCGCCGAGCGCGAGGTGCAGCACCGCTCCCTTGGGCAGGTGCACGCCGAAGTGCTCGACGTCCTGCGTCACCCAGCGGGAGAACATGGGGTCGGTCGGCTCGAAGCGGAGCGTCTCCTCGATGACCGGACGCAGCAGCGCGCGGTCGGCGGTGACGGCCGCCAGCAGCTCGGGGTTCTGCAGCAGCAGGGTGAGCACGATGCCCATCTGCTTCCACGTCGTGCCCGAACCGGCCGCGAGCAGGAGCAGGGCGAAGGAGTAGATCTCCGGGTCGGAGAGCCGCTGCTTGGTGCCGTCCTCGTCGGTGATCTCCGCCTCGACGAGGATGCTGATGAGGTCGTCCTGCGGCTGCTCGCGACGGGCGGCGACGATCGGCGTGATGATCTCGATGACCTTGTCGGGGTTCTGCATCGCGGCACGGACGTCGAGCGCCTGCTCCACCGGTATGCCGAAGCTGCCGGTGATGGTGAGCACGGGGATGGCCGCGCAGAAGTCGACGTTGAGCTCGGCCTTGCCCTCGGCCTGGAAGTGGTCGATGAGCGCGTGGACCGTCTCCTCGATCCAGTTGCGCATCCACCACTCGGCCTTGGCCGGCAGGAACGACGGCTGCACGAGCGCGCGGTAGCGGCGGTGCCGCGGACCGTTCATCGACAGCATGCTGTTCAGGATGTTCGGCGCGGCGTCGAAGTCGGCACCGACCGCGTCGGCCGACGACGCGAAGACGTCGGGGTTGCGATAGGCCGCGTCGCACGCCTCGTACGTGAACGCCGTGAAGTGCCGGCGATCCGGCTCGGGCAGGCCGTGGAAGAAGAGGGGATCGGTGATGCCGGACAGGCCGTGCAGCGTGCCTTCCTGCACCGCGCCCTTCTCCCGCAGGGCGTTCCACACGACGTAGGGGTCATCGGTGTAGGTGCCGCCGATGTACTCGCTGTAGGCGTTGCGCAGGTCGAACAGCTCACGGACCCGGGCGACGTCCAGCAGCGGGCCAGCGGGGCGGTCCTCGACCGCGGTCGTGTCTTCGAGCGTCACCGGGCCACGAACCCGCCGTCGACCGGCAGGAGCACGCCGGTGATGTTGGACGCGCGGTCGGAGGCGAGGAACGCCGCCGCCTGCGCGCAGTCCTCGGCGGTGATGACTCGGCCCAGCGGGTGCTGCTGGCCGAGCGTCGCGGCGACCTCGTCGAGCTTGTCCTGCGGGAGCTGCGGCATGCCGCCGGCCTGCATGAAGCCCGTGTACGGCATGCCGGCGGGGCAGATCGCGTTGCAGCGGATCCCGAACGGCGCGCCCTCGATGGCGACCGCGCGGGTGAGCTGGTGCACGGCGCCCTTCGTCGCGCCGTAGACCGAGCCGCCCCAGGCGACGAGTCCGGCGACCGAGCCGGTGTTGACGATGGCGCCCCCGCCGCCCTGCTCCTTGAACTGCAGCGTCGCGAGCTTGCAGCCGTTGAACACGCCGCCGAAGTTGACGTCGTTGAGCTTGCGGAAGTCCTCCCACGTGTGGTCGGTCAGCTGCGCGCCGAGGCGCGGCGTGGGGATGCCGACGTTGTTGAACAGCACGTCGAGCCGTCCGAACGCGTCGACGGCCGCGGCGATCATCGCCTTGACCTCGCCCTCGTTCGCCACGTCGCAGTGCTGCCCGATCGCGGTGCCGCCGGCGGCCTCGACGAGGCTCACCGTCTCCTTGATGTTGTCGTCGTTGACGTCAGCGACGACGACCTTCGCGCCCTCGGCGGCGAAGTGCAGCGCGGACGCGCGGCCGACCCCCGAGCCCGAGCCGGTGATGATCGCGGACTTGCCCTCGAGCAGCATGGGTTCCCTCTGTTCTGTCGGTGTGGTCAGCCGGCCGTGGCGAGGCTGATGGCGCCGGTGGGGCACGCCTCGATCGCGGTCTGGATGTCGTCGGCACTGTTGCCGTTCGGGTCGCTGACGACCGCCTTGGCGTCCTCGTCGTGCGCGAAGGTCGCCGCGGCGTACACCGTGCACAGGCCGGTGCCCATGCACTTCTGCCGGTCGATGGTGATCGCGGGGGTGCTCATGAGATCAGGCGCTGAACTCGGCGACGGCCAGGTGCTTCACTTCCTGGAACGCGCGGATGCCTTCGATGCCGCGCTCCCGGCCGAGGCCGCTCTGCTTGTAGCCGCCGCTCGGCGCGTACGCGCTGAACATGCCGGCGTTGACGTTCACCGCTCCGGTGCGCAGGCGGCGGGCGACGGCGGTGGCCGCCGCGGTCTCGCCGTAGACCTGGCCGGACAGGCCGTACGGGCTGTCGTTCGCCATCGCCACCGCGTGGTCGATGTCGCGGTAGCCGATGACCGACAGCACCGGCCCGAAGATCTCGTCCTGCGCGGCCGGGTTGCTGTTGTCGGGCACGTCGAGCACGGTCGGCTCGAAGTAGTAGCCCTTGTCCAGGTGCGCGGGTCGGGCGCCGCCGTAGACGACCTTGCCGCCGTTCTCCTCAGCCAGGGCGACGTAGCGCTCGCAGCGGGCCCGCGCGGCCGCGTTGATGAGCGGGCCGATGAGGGTGCTCGGGTCGGTAGGGAGACCTACGCTGAGGTTGCCGTACATGCCGGCGACCGCCGCGAGCACCTCGTCCTTGGACTCCTGCGGCACGAGCATGCGCGTCGCGGCGACGCACGCCTGCCCGGACGTCATCGCGACGACCGCCATCGCGCCGAACGCCGCCTTGCCTACGGCCTCGGGCAGGTAGATCTGGGCCGACTTGCCGCCGAGCTCGAGCGCGACCTGCTTCACCGTCGGCGCGGCCTGGGCGAGGATCTGCTTGCCCACCGCGGTGGATCCGGTGAACGACACCATGTCGACGGCGGGGTGGGTGGTCATGAGCGTCGCCGCGTCGGCGCCGTCCTCGACGATGACCGACAGAACCCCGGCCGGGAGCCCGACCGCGTCAGCGGCGCAGGCGAACGCCACGGACGACAGCGGCGTCAGCGGGCTCGGGCGCAGCACCACCGAGCAGCCGGTGAGCAGCGCGGGCACGAGCTTCTGGAAGCCCATCATCAGCGCCGCGTTGTACGGCGTGATGGCGCTGACGACACCGATCGGCTCGTAGGCGCGCGTGCTGGACGACAGTCCCACCGCGGCCAGCGCGCCGTCCGGGAAGGGGTTCGGCTCCTCGTCGGGCAGCGTCAGGAACAGCTCGACGGCGTCGCGCGCGTAGGTGAGGCCCGACGTGATCTGCGTGCCGTGCGCGAAGCGCGTCGGCTGCCCGGCCTCGGCGACCAGCGTGTTCACCAGCGCATCGCCCTGGGCCTCGATGTGGTCGAGCATGGCGCGCACGACCGCGGCGCGGTCTTCCCGCGAGCGATCCCGCCACACGCCCTCGTCGAAGCTGCGGCGCGCGCCGGCGATCGCGTTCTCGACCTCAGGAGCGGGGGTCACGCCGATCTCGCCGACGACCGACTCGTCCGCCGGGTTCTCGACCGCGAAGGCGCGCTCCCCCTCGACGAAGCGACCGTCGACGTAGGACCGCCGCTCGCTCAGCAGCTCAGTCACGGCCGGCCTCCCGACGGATCGATAGCTGGGTAGAACAGCACTTCACGAAACCAGGAATCGTCGTTTCCGTCAACGATGCCGGCGAGGCGTGGCGGGGTCACGTCGCGCACGTGTAGCCCGATCCCTGCGGAGCGCTCCACTGCCCACCCGTGAGGGTCGCGAGGCCCCAGCAGTAGTGCTCGGCGGTGGGCTTGCCGGCCGTGAACGTGACCTTGCCCATGGTCAGCCCGCCCATCGGGTCGTCCTTGATCATCCCGAGGCCCTGCAGGATCAGCGCGGACGTGATCGGTTGCGTGCGGGCGGCGTTGCCGAGCTTGCTGATCGCCGCGACCAGGATCTGCCCGCTGGTCCAGGAGATGGCGGCCGACTCCGACGGTGTCACGTCCGGGGCGTAGGTGCTCATCGCCGTCTGGAAGTCCTTCATCGCCGGCGTCGTGGCGGTCATCCACGGCCACACCGAGGTCGCCACCGTGAGGCCTTCGAGGTTCTTGTCGTCCGCGACCGCGTTGGCGTCGAGGGCGAGACCGCCGGTCGTGTAGAGCGGGTGGAAGCCGATGGCGTTGCAGTCGCGCGCGAGGCGCTGCAGCGACGGGCCGTCGACGTTGACGTAGACGGCCTCGACGCCGTTGCTCTTCATGTCGCCGCACTGCGAGGTGTAGCTCGGGTTGGCGATGGTGACCTGGTACGAGCCCTTGATCGGGATGCCGGCCTTCGCCGCGGCGTCCCGGACCCGGTTCGCGGTGTTGGTGCAGTCGGCGAGCTCGGCGCAGTAGATCACCGCGCCGGCCTTCTTGCCGGCCGCCTTCCACGCGGCGACGCCGCCGTACGCATCGCTCGGCGACGGGTCGCTCTGCGGGAAGAAGTAGGGGTTCTGGAACCACAGCCGGGTGACGGCGTCCCCGCCGATGACGGGGACCTTGTGCTGCTGCACGTAGGAGCCGACCGCGTCCGCCGTCACCGGCATGAACGAGGCGATGAGCGAGGCCGCGTGCTCGTTCTGGACGCAGTTCTGCACGTTCTGCAGCGCCTTGTTGTTGTCCTGCGCGTCGTCCTTGCTGTCCACCGTCACCGGATGGCCGGCGAGGCCGCCGTGCGCGTTGGTCCACCGGACCCAGGCCGCCAGGCCGGGCTGCCCCCCGCTGAACGGCGGTCCGGCCTGGCCGGTGAACGAGCCGTTCTGGCAGAGCACGACCGGCGTCGTGTCCTGCTTGCCGGTGTAGCCCGCGGACGCCGAGCGCGCGGTCGTGGGCTGCGGGCCGCTGGTGGGCCCCTG
>DASZYF010000132.1:0-17327 GCA_035545535.1 Mycobacteriales bacterium
CCCATGAGGAGCCACAGCACGATGCCGAGCTCCACGACGAGGTTCGTCGAGGCGAACATGAACGCCTGTGCCGCAGTGAAGTCGGCGCCGCGGACGAACAGCGTGCGCGCGAGCGCCGCGGCCGCGTAGGAGCACGACGACGACGCCGCCCCGAGCAGCCCGGAGCGGACGAGCGTGCGCGGGCGATGGTCTCCGAGCGCGCGCTGCATCTCCTCGCGCGAGACGAACGCCTGCACGGCGCCGGACAGCGCGAAGCCGAGCACCAGCGCCCAGAGCGTCTCCCAGAACATGCCGGCGCCGTCGGCGAGGCTGTCGCCGACGGTGCTGAGCACGCTCACGACAGAACAGTAGTTCGGGACCCTTCGCGCCGATGCGGTGGGTGTCGTGCGTCCGGTCGCGGGTGAGGGTCCCGCAGCTGCCGTGCTGCTGCGCGGCGACCGCGGCGCGGCTGGGTCAGGACTCGAGCCAGCGCAGCACCGCGAGCACGCGGCGATGGTCGTCGGCTGACGGGGCGAGGTCGAGCTTCATGAAGATGCTCGTCACGTGCTTCTCGACCGCTCCGGCCGAGAGGTGCAGCGCGGACGCGATGCCCGCGTTCGCGCGGCCCTCGGCCATCAGCGCCAGCACGTCCTTCTCGCGAGGCGTCAGCGTGGCGACCTTGTCCGTGCGCCGGCTCGTGCCCATCAGCTGCGTGACGACCTCGGGATCGAGCACCGTGCCACCGGCGGCGATGCGGCGGATCGCGTCGACGAACTCGCTCACGTCCGCCACCCGGTCCTTGAGCAGGTAGCCGACGCGTTCGGAGCCGGCGGCGAGCAGCTGCGCGGCGTAGCGGGTCTCGACGTACTGCGAGAACACGAGGATCCCCAGCTCGGGCCGCTCCGCCCGCAGCGCGATCGCGGCCTGCAGCCCTTCGGTGGTGTGCGTCGGCGGCATGCGGATGTCGACGACGGCGAGGTCGGGCGCGTGCTCCTCGACCGCCGCGACGAGGGCCGCAGCGTCGCCGACGGCGGCGACGACCTCCTCGCCGCGCTGCTCGAGCAGCTGGACGAGGCCGTCCCGCAGGACGGCCGCGTCCTCGGCGATCACGATGCGCATCGCCGCCCATCCCATCCCCGTGTCACAGCGGGACCTCCACCGTCACGGTCGTCGGGCCGCCGTCGGGGCTGGAGACCGCCAGGGTGCCGTCGACGGTGGCCAGCCGGTCGGCCAGCCCGGCCAGGCCGCTGCCGCCGTGGCCACCGACGGTCGCGCCGCCCCGTCCGTCGTCCTCGACCCGCAGCACCAGCCGGTGCTCACCACGGACCACCGACACCGCTGCGTGCCGCGCCCCGCTGTGCTTCGCGACGTTGGTCAGCAGCTCGGCCGTGCAGAAGTACGCGATGGTCTCCACCGCCGGGCTGGGCCGTTGCGGCAACGAGACGTGCAGCGTCGCGGGGACCGGGCTGCGGGCGACCAACGTGGAGAGCGCCTCGTCGAGGCCGTTGTCCAGCGCCGGCGGGTGGATGCCCCGCGCGAGGTCGCGCAGGTCGACGATGGTGCCCTTCGCCTCCTGGTGCGCCGACGACACCAGCGCCCGGGCCCGCGCCACCGCGACCTCCGGGTCGTCGCCCTCGAGCTCTTCCTTGGCCATCCCGAGGCTCATCGCCAGCGCGACGAGCCGGGCCTGCGCACCGTCGTGCAGGTCGCGCTCGATCCGGCGCAGTGCCGCGGCCGAGTCGTCCACCGCGAGCGCCCGCGTGGTCTCGAGCTCGCGCATGCGCTCGGTCATCGTCGTCGGCCCGAGCAGGCCGCGGATCAGCATCCGGTCGACCTTGACGAAGCCGTGCACGACCCACGGCCCGACGAACAGGAGCACGAGGCCCACCGCCTCGACGAGCAGGATGCGCTGCCAGGTGTCGAAGAAGTAGCTCGTCCCGGCACTCGCGCCGCGGTGCGGCCCGCCCTTGTCGTCGTGCTGCAGCGGCAGGAACGGGCGCCACGCGGCGTAGGTGATCCCGCCGAGCGCGATCGACCAGGCAACGGTCGTGGCGACGAGCTCGGCGATGGCGACCGGGAAGTGGACGATCAGGAAGAGCATCGCCCGCCAGCCCGCGCGGTCGGAGAGGTAGCCGCGCAGGCCGCGCCGGCGATCGGTCGCCCGGGGAGCGCTGACATCCAGGCCGAGCAGGCCGCGCGCGAGCCCCCGGTAGCCCGCCCCGAACCCGCGCGCGCCGACGAGTGAGAGGGCCAGCAACGGGAAGCCCACCAGCGTGACGAGCAGGCCGGCGCTGACGCTGAGCGCCGTCACCGCGAACACGAAGCCCGCGGTACCGGTGCCGAACGCGACGAGGCAGTAGAGCGCCTCGGCCCAGGTCTGCCGGTGGAACGGCGCGCTCAGGAACGTCGGACCGGGCCCGGTCATGGTCGTGTCATCCATGGGATCCAGGCTCGCCGCGCGGGGGCTTCGCTCCCAGCCGGTGCGCCGCCGACATCGGGTAGGGCTAACCCCCCTCGGCCCGTCCCGTCCACGGCACGCTCTCGCGCAGGAACGGGCGCACCGTCCTGCGCCGTCGCCATGCTCACGGACCGTAGCCGTGGGCTGCGCCAGCAGTGTCGTCTCGGTGACAGCGGCTGCGCCATCCGGGGGAGCGGTGGTGGGATCGGTGCTGCAAGTGGGGGATGGGGTCCGGTCCAGGGGGAATGCACGTGCGGTTGCGGCTGGTCTCGAGCATCGCCACGCCGGTGGCCGCCGGCCTCGCCCTCGCCGTCGCGGTGGTGATCTCGCCCAGCGGCCCGCCCGGTCGCAGCCCGGCGCTGCACCTCGCGGCGACGGCCCGCTCCACGTGGACCGCCACCGCCGACAGCCAGGAGCTGCAGGGCGAGAACGGCGCTGCGCAGAACGTCCTCGACGGCAGCACCAGCACCATCTGGCACTCGCAGTGGTACGCCGCCAACGCGCCGCTGCCGCACTGGATCGTCATCGACACCAAGGCCGTGCAGTCGTGGACGGGCCTCGTCTACACGCCGCGGCAGGACGGCGTGCCGAACGGGCGGATCGGGCAGTACCAGATCGACGCGTCCACCGACGGCACCACCTGGACCGCGAACCCGGTCGCGACCGGCACGCTGCCCGACACCGCGCAGGTGTCGACCATCGCGTTCCCGGCGGTCAGTGCGCGCTACGTCCGGCTCACTGCGCTCACCGAGGCGGGCAACCGCGGGCCGTGGACGAGCGCGGCCGAGATCGACCTCGTCGCGGCTCCGGGCGGGGGCCCGAGCCCCAGCCCGTCGGTGACGCCGTCGTCCAGCCCGTCGACCAGCCCGAGCGCTTCCGCCAGCCCGAGCAAGTCGAGCAGCCCGAGCGTGTCCGTCAGCCCGAGCAAGTCGAGCAGCCCAAGCGCCTCGTCCAGCCCGAGCGCCTCTTCCAGCCCGAGCCCCAGCGGCAACCCGTTGCCGCCCCGCTCGCAGTGGATCGCCACCGCCGACAGCTTCGAGAGCGCGCAGGAGAACGGCTCGCCCGCCAACGTGCTCGACGGCAACGCGGCCACGTTCTGGCACACCGACTGGAGCGTCAACCCGGTCCCGCCCTACCCGCACTGGATCCAGGTGGACACGCGGGTGCAGCGCTCCATCACGGCCGCGATCGTCACGCCCCGCGGCGACGGCGTGAACAACGGCCGCATCGGCCAGTACACGATCGCCGTCTCGGCCGACGGTGCCACCTGGACGCAGGTCGCGTCCGGGACGTTCGCCGACTCCGCCACCACCAAGACGGTCACGTTCCCGGCCGCGGTGGGGCGCTACCTGCGCGTCAACGCTCTCAGCGAGGCCGGCAACCGCGGCCCGTGGGCGAGCATGGGCGAGCTCGACGTCACCAGCACGGCCGTGACGAGCCCGAGCCCCAGCCCGAGCGTCTCGCCGTCGACCAGCCCGACCCCGAGCCCGACGGGCAGTCCCACGCCGAGCCCGTCGCCGTCGACATCGCCGAGCCCGTCGCCCTCGCCGAGCGCGAGCCCGCTGCCGCCGCGCACCCAGTGGACCGCCACCGCCGACAGCGTCGAGACCGCGCAGGAGAACGGCTCCGCCCAGAACGTGCTCGACGGCAACACGGCCACGTTCTGGCACACCGACTGGAGCGTCAACCCGGTCCCGCCCTACCCGCACTGGATCCAGCTCGACACCAAGGCCCAGCGCACGATCACCGCGCTCTCCTACACCGCCCGCTCGGACGGCAGCCCCAACGGGCGCATCGGGCAGTACACGATCGGGGTCTCGTCCGACGGAAGCACCTGGACGCAGGTCGCGTCCGGCACCTTGGCGGACGTCGCCGGCACGCAGGTGGTGACGTTCCCGGCCACCAACGGGCGGTACGTCAAGCTCACCGCGCTCAGCGAGGCGGGCAACCGCGGCCCGTGGAGCAGCGCCGGCGAGATCGACCTCACGAGCAGCGCGGTCGGCGGCGGGGGCGGGACCACCGGCACCAAGGGCAAGTGGACGCCACCGCTGGCCCTGCCGATCAACCCGGCCGCCGCCGCGATGCTGTCCAACGGCAAGGTCCTCACCTGGGCGTCCTACTCGGGTGACCAGATCAGCTCCAACCCGGACGGCCAGACCGCCACGGCGACCGTCGACACCGTGACCGGCGCCATCAGCCAGCGCACCGTCACCGAGACCGGCCACGACATGTTCTGCCCGGGCCTCGCGATCCTGACCGACGGCCGGGTGTTCGTCTCCGGCGGAGCCGACAACGCGAAGCAGAGCTTCTACGACCCCTCGAGCAACACGTGGGGCGTGCTCGCGCCGCTCAAGACCACCCGCGGCTACCAGGCGTCGGTGACGCTCTCGAACGGCAAGGTGTTCACGCTCGGCGGCTCGTGGAGCGGCGGCGTCGGCAACAAGGGTGGCGAGCTCTGGGCGCCGGGCGGGGCGCAGGGCACCGCCACGTCGCTCGCCGGCGTGCCGGTCGCGCCGTTCGAGACCGCCGACGCGCAGGGCGAGTACCGCAGCGACAACCACATGTGGCTGTTCGCGTGGAAGAACGGCACCGTCTTCCAGGCCGGCCCGTCGAAGGCCATGCACTGGGTCGACACCAGCGGCACCGGCAGCTACAGCTCCGCCGGCCTGCGCGGCGACTCGGCCGATGCGATGAACGGTGACGCCGTCATGTACGACGTCGGCAAGATCCTCACGCTCGGCGGGGCGACTAACTACATGAGCACGTCATCGACCCCGGTGCAGGCGACCGCGAACACCTACACGATCGACATCAACGGCTCCACGCCCGTGGTCACCAAGCAGGCGCCGCTCGCGAGCGCCCGCGCGTTCGCGAACAGCGTCGTGCTGCCCGACGGCAGCGTGCTCGCGATGGGCGGCCAGCTCGTGCCGGTGCCGTTCGACGACTCGACCTCGGTGCTGACGCCCGAGCTGTGGAGCCCGGCGACCGGCAAGTGGACGGCCATGGCCGATGAGAACACGCCGCGCAACTACCACTCGTGGTCGCTGCTGCTGCCCGACGCCCGGGTGATCTCCGGCGGCGGCCAGCTGTGCGACGGCGGCTGCACCGACCAGCACCCGAACTACGAGATCTTCACGCCGCCGTACCTGCTCGACGCCGCCACCGGCAACCCGCGGGCGCGGCCCGCCATCCAGTCCGCGCCCGCGAGCGCCGCACTGGGCGCGACGATCAGCGTCACCACCGACTCGCCGGTGACGTCGTTCAGCATGGTGCGCATGGGCTCGGCAACGCACTCGGTCGACACCGACCAGCGCCGCATCCCGTTGACACCGACGACGACCGGCACCAACACCTACTCGCTGACCCTGCCCACGGATCCCGGCATCGCCGTGCCGGGCGAGTGGATGCTGTTCGCGCTGGACGCGAACGGCACTCCGAGCATCGCGGCCACCATCGCGGTGCACTAGCGCTAGACCAGTGCCGGCTGGCGCTCCTCGTCGGTCAGGAAGGCGCCGGACTGGTGGCGCCACAGCTCCGCGTAGATGCCGTCGCCGGTGACGAGCTCGCCGTGCGTGCCCTGCTCGACGACCCGCCCGTGATCCATCACCACGAGCCGGTCCATGCGCGCCACGGTGGAGAGCCGGTGCGCGATGACGATCGCCGTACGGCCCTCCATCAGCCGCCACAGCGCGTCCTGGATGAGCAGCTCGCTCTCGGAGTCGAGCGCGCTGGTCGCCTCGTCGAGCAGCAGGATCGGCGCGTCGCGCAGGATCGCGCGGGCGATCGCGATGCGCTGGCGCTGGCCGCCGGACAGCTTCACGCCGCGCTCGCCGACGAGCGTCTCGAGCCCGTGGGGAAGGCCGTGGATGAACCCGGTCGCGTGCGCCGACTCGGCCGCCGCCCAGATCTGCTCCTCGGTGGCGTCCGGGCGCCCGAACGCGATGTTCTCGCGCAGCGTGCGGTGGAACATCACCGGGTCCTGGGGCACGTAGGAGATGAGGCTGCGCAGGTCCTCCTGGCGCAGGCGGGCGATGTCCTGCCCGCCGGCGAGGATCCGGCCGCCCTGCACGTCCATGAGCCGCAGGATGAGCCGCACCATCGTGGTCTTGCCGCCGCCCGAGCGGCCGATGAGACCGACGTGCTCGCCGGATGCGACGGTGAGGTCGAGCCGGTCGAACAACGCGCGGCCGCCGTCGTGCGCGAACGTGACCGCGTCGAAGCACACGCTCGCATCCGCCGGCTGCAGCGGCAGCGGATCGGACACGTCGACGACCGTCGGCTCGTCGAGCAGCAGCTCGGTGAACTGGGCCGCCTCGGTGAGCGAGCTCTCGATCTGGCGGTAGATGTGGTTGAACTCGAACAGCACCCGCGTCGACTGCGCGAAGTAGGTGAACGCGACCACGATCGAGGCGATGTCCAGCCGCAGCGCGAGCACGAGCCCCAACGCGTTGACGATCACGCTCATCGGCGCCGCGACGGTGTCGATGTGCGTGTTCTGGTAGTCCCACGAGCGCTGGGTCAGGCGGCGCAGCACCTCGACGTGGCCGCGGTGCGCGAGCGCCTCGCGCTTCTCCGCGGCGAACGTGCGCACCGCATCCATGTTCGCCAGCGTGTCGGCCACGTGGCCGGACACGACCGTCCACTGCGCCTCGCGCGCGTCGACCATCGCCTGCCGGCGCTTGATGAGCGGCACGACCATCAGCGCGGTGAGCACGATGCCGCCGACGAGCACGGCGTCGAGCGACGGGTCGTAGCCCCAGAGCACGACGCAGCCGAAGCCGATGGGCACGATGTTGGACACGACGTTGAACGACAGCGTGTCGAACGCCTCCTCGAACCGCGACGCGAACGACAGCACGCGCTTGGTCAGCGAGCCGGCGAAGTTGTCATGGAAGAACACGGCGTCCTTCGCGAGCAGCGCGTCCATGCCCTCGAGGTAGAGGTCGCGGATGCTGCGCGTCTCGCAGCGGATGATGCACGCGATGCCGAGCCGCCAGCAGCCCTCGCCGGCCAGCCAGGTCAGCGCGAAGCCGGTGATGTACGGCGTCAGCTGGTGGCCGCTGAGGTGCTCGCCGTGAGCGAGGCGCTGCGCGACGCGCGCCACGAACAGCGGAGGCACATAGAAGATGAGGATGCTGCCGAGCGCCGGCAGCACGAGGCCGCCGGTCGCCATAGCCGCGTGGCGCCGCATCGCTCGTCCGTAGAAGCGCAGCACGACCAGCAGTGCGGCTTTGCGGTGCTGTGACGAGCGGTGCCCGGTCGCGCTGGCGGACTGATCGTCACCCTCCATGCCCCCATGGTCTGGGCACGGTCAAGCGAGTTCGTCGCGTGCGGGCTAGTGGTGCGCCCACTGCTTGAGGATGTCCTCGATGTCGTCGGCCCAGGCCTTCGCGCCGTAGCGCTCGACGATGCGGTTGCGGCAGGCGAGCGCGAGCTCGGGTTCGGCGACCTGCCAGTCCCGCAGCTCCGTCAGGCGAGCGGCGAGCGCGTCGGCGTCCTCGCGCGGGAACAGGAAGCGCTCGAACCCGTCGGTCAGCGCTTCGGGGATGCCGCCGACGGCGGCACCCACGACCGGCCGGCCGGTGGACATCGCCTCCTGCACGACCCGCGGGAAGGGGTCGTCCCACCGCGACGGCACGGCGACGACGTCGGCCGCGTGCATCGGCGTGACGACGTCCTGCCGCGGCGGCAGGTGGTGCAGCCGATCGGCGGACAGCGGGGCGAGCACCTCGCGCAGGTAGTCCTCGCTGTCGGCGCCGCCGCACACGAGCAGGTGCGCGTCGGGCAGCGCCCGCATCGCCTGGACCAGGACGTCGAGGCCCTTGTTGGGGTGGACGCGTCCGAGGAACAGCACGGTGAACGCGTCGCGGGGCAGGTCGAGGGCGTTGCGAGCGGCGTCGCGCTCGGCGGCGCCCCCGAAGGGGTAGGCGTCGGGGTCGATGCCGTTGTGCACGACACGGACGCGCGACGGCGTGGCACCGCGCTCGACGAGGCCGTCGGCGACGAACTGCGAGACGGCGATGAACTGGTCGGCGCCGCGCACGAGCAGCTGGTCGGCCTTGCCGGGCGCGTCGATGAAGCCGTGCACGTGGCACACGACGTTGCGCCGGCGCGTCGCGCCGACCGCCTTCGCCCAGGCGAGGCTCCAGTAGCGGGTGTCGTAGATGACGTCGGGCTTCGCGGCGCGGCCGGCGCGGATCGCGGGCAGCAGGCGGGGGAGCGTCTTCACCCCGTCGGCGAGCCCGTAGACATCGAGCTTCGGCACCTGCGTGACCGAGCGCGCGAGCTCGCGGTAGCGCTCCTCGTAGTCGCCGCCGTAGATGTGCACGACGTCGAGCTCGTGCCCGCGGCGCGCCAGCTCGCTCACGATCTGGTAGGTCACGACGGCCGCGCCGTTCTGCGTGCCGAGGTGCTCCACGTCGGTCAGGATCCGCACGCGGAGAGCCTGGCAGAGCAGGCCCGGGTGATGCTCCGGCTGTCACCCAGATGACAGAGCCGGCTCACCGAGAGTCACTCACCCGCAGTTACAGGCAGGCTTGCCTGTTTGTCGTTTCCGCCCTACCGTCGCGCCATGGCCTCCGGCCGGACGCAGGCAGAGCGCGCCGAGCACATGCGGGCGCGCCTGCTGGATGCCACCATCGCGTGCCTGGCCACCCGGGGCTACGCGCAGACGTCGACCAACGACGTCGTGCGCCGGGCGCGGGTGTCCCGCGGGGCGCTCGCCCACCACTTCCCGACGAAGGCCGACCTCGTCACCGCGGCCGCCCAGCGCCTGCTCGACCAGCACGAGCAGGAGTTCCGGGCGCGCTTCACCGGCATGGCGCCGGCCCGGCGCACCGCGGCCGAGGCGCTGTCCGTCCTCTGGTCGTTCTACGACGACTCGGGTGGCATCGCGCTCATCGAGCTGACCCTCGCGGCCCGCAACGACCCCGAGCTGCGCGGGGTGATGGGCAACGTCGCCACCCGCATCTCGGAGACCACCGCCGAGGTGTTCGCCGAGTACTTCCCCGAGCTCGCCGAGCTGCCGTTCAGCAGCGACGCACTGCACGCGATCCACGCGCTGTTCGCCGGTCTCGTGCTGACGTCGATGGCGTCGGCCGAGGGTGAGGACCACAGCGCCGAGGTGCGCGCGTTCGTCAAGATCCTCGTCTCGCTCGGCGGCCAGATCGGGCCGATCCTGTCGCGCCTTCCGGCCCGCGCTGTCCGCGCCGCCACCACGCCGCGGGCCCGGCCCCGCCGGGCGCGCACGCACGCCGCACCGCTCACGACCACCGCCGCACCCGCCCCCGACGACCGGAGCAGTCGATGACCTCCATCAGCAACGCCCCTGCCGCCCCCGTCCACCGCGCGGTCCGCCCGCGCCGCATCCGCTTCGACTACGCGGAGCAGCTCGAGCGCAAGCACGTGCACTACTGCGAGGACGACCTGGTGATGAGCCACGTCGTCGCGATGCTCTCGGCGATGTTCCCCGAGGGCGAGGACTTCTTCGTCCGCTCGGTGCGCCACTACGCGGACCAGATCACCGATCCCCAGCTCAAGGAGGACGTCGCCGGCTTCATCGGGCAGGAGGTCACCCACGGCCGCGAGCACCGCCTGCTCAACCAGCGCCTGCAGGACATGGGCTACCCGACGGCGCGTCTCGACCGCTGGGTCAAGCGCGACCTCGCGTTCGTCAACAAGCACCTTCCGCGCAGGTTCCAGCTCGCGGTCACGGCGGCGCTCGAGCACTACACCGCGTCGCTCGCCGAGACGCTCCTGTCCGACCCCGAGGCGCAGGCGAGGATCACCGACGGCGAGGTGAAGTCGATGCTGCTCTGGCACGCCATCGAGGAGAGCGAGCACAAGGCAGTGGCGTTCGACGTCTACCGGGCCGTCGGCGGCACCGAGCGGCAGCGCATCTGGACCATGCACCTCGTCACGTCCCTGTTCCTGCTCGCCGCCGTCGGCCACTCGATCGCGTCGATCCTCGCCGACCGCTCGACCTACCGGCGCGGCGTGCTGTGGCGCAGCCTGCGCAAGCTGCCGGGCTCGCCGTTCCTCGGGCCCAACGTGCGCCGCATCCGTGAGTACAACCGCGTCGGGTTCCACCCGAACGACAACGACAACAGCGCGCTGCTCGAGGAGTGGAGCGCCAAGCTGTTCGGCGAGCAGGGTCGCCTGGCGGAGAACCTGCGATGACCACCGGCGTCGCGGTCCCGGTCGAGTCCTACGCCTTCATCTCCTAGCGACGATCGTCTTCACCTCTGCGAGTCGCGGGGAGGTGAAGACTGAGGACGTGGGTGAGGGCAGTCCGTCCGGAGGCTCGGTCGTCGAGCTGACGGGCGGACCGCTGACCACCGGCGAGGTGGTGGCCGTCGCGCGCGGTCGGGCGCGGGTGCGGCTGTCCGACGCTGCGCGCGACGCGATGGCGGCGAGCCGGGCCGTCGTCGACCGGCTCGCCGACTCGCAGGAGCCGCACTACGGCGTCTCGACCGGCTTCGGCTCGCTGGCCACGCGCTACATCGAGCCCGACGACCGCATGCGCCTGCAGGCCTCGCTGGTCCGCTCGCACGCGGCCGGAGTCGGGCCGCCCGTCGAGGACGAGGTGGTGCGCGCGATGTTGCTGCTGCGCGCGCGGACGCTCGCCTCGGGCCGCACCGGCGCGCGCCCCGAGGTCGCCGGGCTGATGGCCGACCTGCTCAACGCCGGCATCACCCCGGTGGTGCACGAGCACGGCTCGCTCGGCTGCAGCGGTGACCTCGCACCGCTCGCCCACGTCGCGCTCGCCTTGCTCGGGGAGGGTGTGGTCGAGGTCGCGGGCACCCGCACCGATGCGGCGGCCGCGCTGCGCGATGCCGGGCTCACCCCGATCTCGCTGCGCGAGAAGGAAGGCCTCGCGCTCATCAACGGCACCGACGGCATGCTCGGGATGCTGGTGCTCGCGATCGCCGACCTGCGCGTGCTGGTGCGCACCGCGGACATCGCCGCCGCGATGAGCGTCGAGGCGCTGCTCGGCACCGACCGTGCGTTCGCGGCAGACCTCCTCGCGCTGCGGCCGCAGGCCGGGCAGCAGGACAGCGCGGCCAACCTGCGGGCGCTGCTCGCCGGCTCCCCGGTCGTCGCGAGCCACCGCCACGGCGACCCGCGGGTGCAGGACGCGTACAGCCTGCGGTGCCACCCGCAGGTGGCAGGCTCGGTGCGCGACGTGCTCGGGTTCGCCGAGACGATCGCGACGCGCGAGCTCGTGTCGGTCATCGACAACCCGGTCGTGCTCGAGGACGGGCGGGTCGAGTCGAACGGGAACTTCCACGGCGCCCCGATCGCCCACGCCGCCGACTACCTCGCGGTCGCCGTCGCCGACCTCGCGAGCATCAGCGAGCGGCGCACCGATCGCCTGCTCGACGCGAACCGTTCGCAGGGCCTGCCCGCCTTCCTCGCCGACGACCCGGGTGTCGACAGCGGGCTGATGATCGCGCACTACACGGCCGCCGCGCTCGTCTCCGAGTGCAAGCGGCTGGCGGTGCCGGCCAGCGCCGACTCCATCCCGACGTCGGCGATGCAGGAGGACCACGTGTCGATGGGCTGGGCCGCCGCCCGCAAGCTGCGGCGGGCGGTCACCGCGGCGGCCTCGGTGATCGCGGTGGAGCTGCTCGCGTCGGCGCGCGGTCTCGCCCTGCGGGCACCCCTCGAGCCGGCCGCGGCGACGGGCGCGGTCCGCGCACTGGTGCTCGGCGGTGACCGCGGGGCGGGGCCTGACCGCTTCCTGGCGCCCGAGCTCGCGGCCGTGACCGAGCTCGTGCGATCGGGCGAGGTCGTGCGCGTGGCGGAGTCGGCCACCGGGCCGCTGCTGTAGGCAGGAGACGGGAGGCGCGATGCGGGACTGGTCGATCGGCGCCCGGGCGGTGCGCGCGCCGCGCGGCGCGGAGCGCAGCTGCCGCACGTGGGAGGCCGAGGCTGCGCTGCGGATGCTCATGAACAACCTCGACCCCGAGGTGGCCGAGCGGCCGGACGACCTCGTGGTCTACGGCGGGACCGGCCGGGCCGCGCGCAGCTGGGCGGCGTTCGACGCCATCGTCGCGACGCTGCGCGACCTCGCGCCGGACGAGACGCTGCTGGTGCAGAGCGGCAAACCCGTCGGTGTGCTGCGCACCCACCAGCTGTCGCCGCGCGTGCTCATCGCCAACAGCAACCTCGTCGGGGAGTGGGCGACGTGGGACGAGCACCGCCGGCTCGAGGAGCTGGGGCTGACGATGTACGGCCAGATGACGGCCGGCTCGTGGATCTACATCGGCAGCCAGGGGATCCTGCAGGGCACGTACGAGACGTTCGCCGCGGTCGCCGCGCAGCGGGGCGCGACTGATCTCGCCGGCACCGTGACGCTGACGGCAGGCCTCGGCGGGATGGGAGGCGCGCAGCCGCTCGCCGTGACGATGAACGGCGGCGTCGCGCTGTGCATCGAGGTCGATCCGGCCCGCCTCGACCGCCGCCTGCACGAGGCCTACCTCGACGAGCGGGCCGACGACCTCGACGACGCGCTCGTGCGGGTGGAGAAGGCGCGCGCCGAACGACGGCCTCTCTCGGTCGGTCTCGTCGGCAACGCTGCCGAGGTGGTCCCGGAGATCGTGCGGCGCGGAGTCGCGATCGACATCGCGACCGACCAGACCAGCGCGCACGACCCGCTGTCCTACGTGCCGGAAGGGCTGTCCCTCGCCGCCGCCGACGCGTTGCGCATCAGTGATCCGCACGACTACATCGAGCGCAGCCGGGCGAGCATGGCCGCGCACTGCGCCGCGCTGGTCGACCTGCTCGACCGCGGCACCGAGGTGTTCGACTACGGCAACAGCCTGCGCCGCGAGGCCGAGCTCGGCGGGTTCGCCCGCGCGTTCGCCTACCCCGGGTTCGTGCCCGCCTACATCCGGCCGCTGTTCTGCGCAGGCAAGGGCCCTTTCCGGTGGGTGGCGCTGTCCGGCGATCCGCGCGACATCGCGACCACCGACCGGGCGGTGCTCGACGTGTTCCCCGAGCAGGAAGGGCTCGCCCGCTGGATCCGCCTCGCCGGTGAGCGGGTGCGCTTCCAGGGCCTGCCCGCGCGCATCTGCTGGCTCGGCGCGGGTGAGCGCGACCGGCTCGGCCTGCGGTTCAACGAGCTCGTGGAGACCGGCGAGATCAGCGCGCCGATCGTGATCGGCCGTGACCACCTCGACAGCGGCTCGGTCGCCTCGCCGTACCGCGAGACCGAAGGCATGCGCGACGGCAGTGACGCGATCGCCGACTGGCCGCTGCTCAACGCGTTGGTCAACACCGCGAGCGGGGCCAGCTGGGTGAGCATCCATCACGGCGGCGGCGTGGGCATCGGGCGCTCGCAGCACGCGGGTGTCGTCATCGTCGCGGACGGCTCCGAGCTCGCGGCGACGAAGCTTGACCGGGTGCTCACGAACGACCCCGCCATGGGTGTGCTGCGGCACGCCGACGCGGGCTACCCGGAGGCGCAGGCGGCGGCCGTGGAGCGGGGCATCCGCGTACCCATGTCCGAGTGACGAGCTGAACCGATGACGACGGCGTGGCACGCGGAGCTCGCGTGGCTCGGCGGGCCCGACCTCGCTCGCGACGTGCTGCTCGTCGTGGACGACGTGACCGGCCGCCTCGTCGAGGTGACGGCCGGGGCGGCCGTGCCCGAGGGCGCCCGCTCCCTGGCCGGCATCGTGCTGCCCGGTCTGGTCAACCGGCACTCGCACGCGTTCCACCGCGCGCTGCGCGGCCGAGCCGCCGGTGACGACTTCTGGGGCTGGCGCGCGCAGATGTACGACGTGGCCGACCGGATCGACCCCGACGTGATGCACCGGCTCGCACGGGCGACCTTCGGGGAGATGGCGCTCGCCGGGATCACCGAGGTGCACGAGTTCCACTACCTGCACCACGACCGGTCCGGCCGCCCGTACGCCGACCCCAACGCGATGAGCCACGCGATCGCGCGGGCGGCCGGTGACGCCGGTGTGCGGCTGGTGCTCGTCGACACGTGCTACCTCCGCGCGGGCTTCGACGACGCGCCGCTCGACCCGGTGCAGCAGCGGTTCAGCGACGGCTCGGTGGACGTGTGGGCGCACCGGCTCGATGCGTTCGCACCACCGGCGGGCGTGCGGGTCGCGGCCGGCGCGCACAGCGTCCGCGCGCTCGCTGAAGACGAGCTCACGGCACTTGCCGCGGAGGCGCGCCGGCGGCGCCTCGACCTTCACCTGCACCTGTCCGAGCAGCCGCGCGAGAACGACGACTGCCGGGCCGCGACCGGGCGCACACCGGCGCAGCTCGTGGCCGACTGCGGGCTGCTCGGCCCGCAGACGACCGCCGTGCACGCGACGCACCTGACCGGGGACGACATCGCCCGCCTCGGGCAGAGCAGCACGACGATCTGCCTGTGCCCGACCACCGAGCGCGACCTCGGTGACGGGGTGGGCCCGGCCGCGGCGCTCGCCGCGGCGGGGTGCCCGCTCGGCGTCGGCAGCGACAGCCAGGCGGTCATCGACCTCTTCGAAGAAGCCCGTGCGATCGAGGCCGACGAGCGGCTGACCTCCGGCCGGCGGGGGCTGCACGCACCGCCGGCGCTGCTCGCGGCCGCGACCGCGAGCGGCGGCCTCGCGGCCGGCGCACCCGCGGACCTCTGCGTCATCGATCCCGCATCGGTGCGCCTCGCGGGCATCACCGCGGTCGGTGGGGCCGCGCACGTCATCGCGGCGGCGGCCCCTGCCGACGTGACCGACGTGGTCGCCGGCGGCCGCGCAGTGGTGCGCGAGCGCGAGCACGTCGCTCTCGACGTCGCCCGTGAGCTGCGGGACGTGCTGCGGCAGGTGTGGTCGTGACGTGGGACCTGCTCGTCACCGGCGCGCGCATGGTGCCGATGACCGGTGACCCTTCGCTCCTCGTCGAGGATGCGTGCGTCGCCGTGCGCGGTGACCGGATCGCGTTCGCCGGTCCGTCCGCGGAGCTCGGCGATCGTGACGCCGAGCAGGTACTGGCCGCCGACGGTCGGTTGCTCACGCCGGGGCTCATCGACTGCCACACGCACCTGGTGTTCGCGGGCGATCGGTCGGCGGAGCACGCGGCGCGGCGCGCGGGGATGACCTACGCGGAGATCACGGCATCCGGTGGGGGCATCGCGACGACCGTTGCCGCGACCCGCGCGGCGTCCGACGACGAGCTGCTCGCGCTGGCGCAGTCGCGCGTCGCACTGCTGGCGCGCGGAGGTGTGACGACGGTCGAGGTGAAGTCGGGCTACGGCCTGACGGTGCGCGACGAGCTGCGGCTGCTGCAGGTCGCCCGCGCGCTGCCGGACCGGCTGCCGGCGGACGTGGTGACGACGTTCCTCGGCGCGCACGTCCTGCCGGCCGAGTGGCGCGGCGACCCGGACGGCTACGTGGCGCTCGTCGTCGACGAGATGCTGCCCGCAGCGGCCGCGGCGGGACTGGCCGACGCGGTCGACGTGTTCTGCGACGCCGTCGCGTTCGACCGGGTGCGCACGGCGAAGATCCTCGACGCCGCCCGCGCGCTCGGACTGCCGGTGCGGCTGCACGCCGACCAGACGGCCGACACCGGGGGAGCGGCGCTGGCCGCCGAGCACAGCGCGCTGTCGGCCGACCACCTCGACCACACCGGCCCGGACGGCGTGGCTGCGCTGGCCCGCAGCGGCACGACCGCGGTGCTGCTGCCCGGTGTCACGGTGTGGATGGGAGAGGACGTGCGCCCGCCGGTCGCGCAGCTGCGCGAGCGCGGAGTGCCGATGGCCGTCGCGACCGACGCGAACCCGGGCACGTCGCCGCTCCTCTCGCTTCCGCTGGCGATGACGCTCGCCACCTGCACGTTCGGGCTGACGCCCGACGAGGCGCTCGCCGGGGCGACGCGCAACGCCGCGCGGGCACTCGGGTTGGACGGCGAGGTCGGTGCGCTCGCGCCGGGGATGCGGGCCGACCTCGTCCTCTGGGACGTCACCTCGGTCGCGCAGCTGTGCGGCTGGTTCGGTCCTGAACCGGTCAGCGCTGTTGTGCATCGGGGAGGGCTGCGGTCGTGACGGTGCGGCCGATCCTGCGCGTCGGTGATCCGGCGCTGCGCGAGGTGGCGCGCTCCGTCACGCGCGGCGAGCTCGCTGCGGCGGAGGTGCAGACGCTCGTCGACGACCTCGTCGACACGATGCGCGCGGCCGACGGCGCCGGGCTCGCAGCGACGCAGGTAGGCGTCGCGCTCCGCGTGGCCGTCGTGGAGGTGCGCCAGCCCAACCCGCGCTACCCGTACAAGCCGGCGATCCCGCTGACCGTGCTCGTGAACCCGGTGGTCACCCCGCTCGGTGACGAGACGTGGGGCGTCTACGAAGGCTGCCTCTCGGTCCCCGGTCTGCGCGGCGAGGTCGCACGGTTCACCGAGGTGCGCGTGCAGGCCTGGGACCGCGACGGCAACGATGTCGATCTCGTGGCCCGGGGCGTGACCGCCGGGACCTACCAGCACGAGCTCGACCACCTCGACGGGCGGCTGTTCCTCGACCGCGTCACCGACACGACGACGTTGTGCACGTGGGAGGAGTTCGACCGCTGGCACCGCGCCGCGTTCGTCGCCCGCGCCGAGGCGATGGTGGCGCGCTTCGGTCAGTGAGGAATCGTAGACCTGGGGTCTGACACTCCAGATTGGTCGATTTCTTCTGCAGGACAGTCGGAATGGCCGTAACGGAATGTCGGTGCCCCGCGTTGTACTGGGTGCATGACCAGCCAACCGCGCCTCGCGCCTGCCGACCTGGACGCGCTCGCGTCCGAGGTCAGCCTGCTCGCGCAGCGGTTCGCCGAGCAGGACGAGCGCGAGCTCGCCGAGCACGAGGAGCAGCTGGCCTGGCTGCTGGAGGACGCGAAGCTGGCCGCGGTCGTGGACGACTGGT
>DASZYF010000133.1:0-5109 GCA_035545535.1 Mycobacteriales bacterium
GCCTCGAGCAACGGCACGCCCGGCTACGTCGTCCTGCCGCAGGGCAGCACCTACCACCTGCCGGACTGCGCGGTCGTCGTCGGCAAGGACCGCGCGAGCGTGCAGAAGCCCGCGGCGATCGCGAAGAAGGGCCTCACCCCATGCCCGCTCTGCGAGCCGCCGCTGGTCTCAGCGCCGGCCGCGACCGCCCGCGCCTGAGGCCCGCTGCGACCGGTGGCGACCCAGACGCTCGACGACCTCAGCGCGGCAGCCGACGCTGACGCGACCACGACGACCGCCCGCGGCGAGCCCTTCGGTGAGCTCGTGCTGCGGCAGCTGCGTCGCAACGGGGTGGCGTTCGCCCTGTTGGTCGCGTTCATCATCTACGCGATCCAGGCGAGCCACCACCACTACAACTTCCTGTTCAACGAGCTCCTCGCGGGCCTCGCGACCGGGTCGATCGCCTCGCTGTCGGGCATCGGGCTGGTCCTGACCTATCGCGCCACGGGCGTCTTCAACTTCGCGCAGGGCGGCGCCGCGACGGCGGTCGCCTACATCTACTTCGAGCTGAACGGCCGGCACGGCTGGCCGGTCGCGCTGGCCGCGATCGTCGCGATGGTGCTCGGCGGGCCGTTGCTCGGGTTGCTGTTCGAAGGTGCGGTGTTCCGGCCCCTCGAACGCCGCAGCGCCAGCACGCCGGAGAAGCTCGTCGCCAACATCGGCGTGCTGGTCGTGCTGCTCGCGATCGTGACGCTGCGCTACCACCAGAACACCTACCAGCCACCTAGCCTGTGGCCGTCCAAGCCGATCTTCCACCACTTCCTCGGCACCCAGGAAGACCTGCCCTGGGAGACGTTCGGCGACGTCCTCGTCGTGGTCGCCGTCGGTGTCGGGCTCTCGCTGCTGTTCCGCGCCACGAAGCTGGGCACGCAGATCCGCGCCGTCGTCGACCGCCGCCCGCTCGCCGAGCTGAACGCGGTCAACGCCAACCGCGTCTCGCAGGTCGCGTGGGTCCTCGGCTGCGCGTTCGCCGGCGTCGCCGGTGTCCTGTACGCACCGAGCCGCGGCCTCGGTCCCGGCTACATCACGCTGGCCGTGCTCGAGACCATCGGCGTCGCGGTCATCGCGCGCCTGCGCAGCATCCCCACCGCGGCCATCGCCGGTCTGGTCATCGGGGTGCTCAACACGGTGGGCCAGGGGGTGTCCGGCAACCAGCCGAAGATCGTCACCAACCTGTTCGTCGAGATCTTCGTCGTCGCCACCGTGATGTTCCTGCTCGTCTACAAGAACCTCGACGAGATCGGCAGCGTCGGCAGCACCGCGGCGCTCGTCACCGGCTCGTTCGGTGCGGGCAGCCGCAACCGCTCGCTGCCGTTCTGGGGCATCGGCCTCGCGGTGCTCGCCGCGCTCGCCCCGACCGTGCTGTCGGTCGACCAGACCCACTCGCTGCAGAAGATCATCGCGTACACGGTCGTGTTCCTCTCGATCGCCGCGATCACCGGCTTCAGCGGGCACATCACTCTGGCCACCGCGTGCTTCGCCGGGCTGGGCGCGTACACGTCCGCGCGCATCGAGAACGGCTACCTGCCCTGGTTCACCAGCTGGCAGCCGCTCCCGCACGTCCCGCCGCTGCTGGCGATGTTCATCGCCGGGCTCCTGCTCGTGCCGTTCGGCGTGCTCATCGGCTATCCGGCGCTGCGGCGCAAGGGGCTCATCCTCGCGCTGCTCACGCTCGCCGTCGCGCAGGTGGTCGACAAGCTCGTGTTCCAGGAACCGCTGTTCACCGACCGCGGCCTCACCCCGAGCCGGCCGAGCATCGGCGGCTGGCACTTCACCGGCGACAAGATGTTCACCGTCTTCGAGCTGGCGATCCTCGGGCTGGCGCTGCTGCTCGCCCGCAACCTGCGCAGCGGCACGCTCGGCCGGGCGCTCGGCGCCATGCGCGACAGCGAGAACGGCGCGACGAGCGTCGGCATCTCGCTGCGCCGCTACAAGCTCATCATCTTCGGCGCGTCGGCGTTCCTCTCCGGCCTCGGCGGTGCGCTCATCGCCCAGCAGGCCCGGGCGGTGGACCTCAGCACCGGCGGCACGTTCTCGCCGCTCGAAGGCCTGTTCTGGTTCACCGCGGTCGTCGTCGGTGGGCTCTCGTACCTGTCGGGCAGCGTCGTCGCCGCGTGCCTGTTCTTCCTGATCGACAGCATCATCGGCCAGGACGGCGCCGGCCTCCTGATCATCGGCCTGCTCGCCACCCAGATCGGCTGGTTGCCCGGCGGCCTCGTCGGCACCGCATCGCGTCTCACGCGCGGCGGCATCCTGCGCCGCAGCCTGTCGAAGTACGTCGCGCAGGACGCGGCCCGGAAGGCGCAACCGCCGCCGGGCGCCGGCCTCGAGATGACCGACTACGCCCGCGAGCTCGTGGGCGCCGCACCGGCGAAGCGCACCCGATGAGCACGACGGTCGACACGCTGCGCGGCGAGACGCTCACCGCGACCGGCATCACCAAGCGCTTCGGTGGCCTCACCGCCGTCTCCGACGCGAGCCTCGTCGCCGAGCCCGGGCAGATCACCTCGCTCATCGGCCCCAACGGCGCCGGGAAGACGACGTTCTTCAACTGCGTCACCGGGCTCAACCCGCCGGACACCGGCACCGTGCACCTCGGCGACCGCGACCTCTCGGGCCTCACCCCGGACAAGCGGGCCCGGGCGGGCATGGCGCGCACGTTCCAGCGCCTCGAGGTCTTCACCGGCCTGTCGGTGTTCGAGAACCTGCAGGTCGCGGTCGAGGCACCGAAGGCCACCGGCGTGTTCAAGAGCCTCTTCTCGCTGCGGCACCGGCCCGACCCGGTCGTCAGCCGCCGTGTGTGGGACACGCTCGCGCTGCTCGGCATCGACGACATCGCAGGCACGACGGCCGGGTCGCTGCCCACCGGACTGTCCCGGCTCGTCGAGCTCGGGCGCGCGCTGTGCACGTCGCCGAGCGTGCTGCTGCTCGACGAGCCCGCGAGCGGTCTCGACGCCACCGAGACCGAGCGGCTGCAGCACGTGCTCGCCGACCTCGCCGCCCGCGGTCTGACGATCCTGCTCGTCGAGCACGACGTCGACCTGGTGATGGCTCTGTCATCGAGGATCTACGTGCTCGACTTCGGCCAGCTCATCGCGTCCGGCACCCCGGACGAGGTCAGCCACAGCGACGCCGTGCGCGCCGCCTACCTGGGGACCACGGCATGACGTACGCGCTCGAGCTCAAGAACGTCACCGCGGGCTACGGCAAGGTCGAGGTGCTGCACAACCTCTCCATGGCCGTGCCGCACGGCACCACCGTCGCGCTGCTCGGCCCGAACGGAGCCGGCAAGACCACGACGCTCGGCGCGATCAGCGGCACGGTCAACGTCTCGAGCGGCACCATCTCGCTCGGCGGAGCGCCGATCACGACGCTGCCGTCGTTCATGCGCGCGCGCCGCGGACTCGTGCTCATCCCCGAGGGCCGCGGGGTGTTCCCCGGCCTGTCGGTCGAGGACAACCTCGAGATCGCGAGCGACAGTGCGCAGGGCGTCACCGGTGCGTGGAAGCGGGCGCAGCGCGACCGCGTGCTCGGCCTGTTCCCCCGGCTCGGTGAGCGCCTGAAGCAGCGCGCGGGGACGCTGTCCGGCGGCGAGCAGCAGATGCTCGCGATGAGCCGCGCGTTCATGGCCGCGCCGAAGGTCCTGCTCATGGACGAGATCTCGATGGGTCTCGCGCCGCAGGTGGTCGAGCTGCTCTACGACGCGGTCGCCGCGCTCAAGAGCGAAGGCACGACCATCGTGCTCGTCGAGCAGTACCTCACCTACGCGCTGCGCCTCGCCGACATCTGCTACCTGCTCGCCAAGGGCCAGGTCGCGTTCGTCGGCGACCCCGGCGAGCTCGCCGGCGAGACCACCCTCGCCGGCTACCTCTGACCCAGGGTCAGGCGGCGGCCTTCTTGGGGGCGCGGGTCTTGCGCTGCACGGGGAGCTTCGCGGCCGGCTTCTCGGTCTCGTCCTGGAAGCGGAGGCCCTGCTCCCACGCGAGCCGGCCCGCAAGCCAGCCCAGTGCCTCGGTGCGGCGCTGCGCTTCGTGGCGGTCGGTCATGGCCAGGGCTCCTTCGGGGGTGTGATCTGGGTCTCGATCGTGAGAGCGTTTGCTCTTACAGTTGATCGTCGCCGGACCGATGCACCTGAAGCCGGACGAAGTGAAGCTGCTCACGGGACAGGGGTGATGGGCGTGACGGAGGTCACGGATCTCTCCGGTTTCCGCATCGACGAGCTCGCACGGCGGTCCGGCGAGAGCGTCGACACCATCCGCTACTACCAGCGGGTCGGTCTGCTCGAGCCGCCGCGGCGGGTCGGCCGGACGGCGCACTACGGCCCGGCGCACGTCGCCCGCCTCGAGCTGATCCGCAGCCTGCAGGCGCAGCACCTGTCGCTCGCCGCGATCAAGGCGCTGATCGACCACCGCAGCGCATCGCTGGCCGAGACGCTGTTCCCCGCGACCGGCGGCGACTTCACGCGAGCGCAGCTCGCCGAGGCGGCGGGCCTTCCGCTCGACCTCATCCACGAGCTCGAGGAGGTGCGCTTCCTCAAGCGACCCGAGGAGCTCGGCCGCGACGCGTACGACCAGAGCGACCTGCGCGTGCTGGCGACCGTGCGGGCTCTGCTCGAGCAGGGACTGCCGCGCAAGTTCGTCGTGCGGCTCGGCGCGATCTACGCCGAGGGGCTCGCGGCGGTGCAGGAGCGGATGTTCTCGCTGTTCACCGTGCCGGGCCCGGACACGGCCGACGAGCTGCTCGCGGTGCAGGAGCTCCTGGCGCGCAACGTCGCCGAGGTGCTGCCCAACGTCGAGGCGATGCTGCACGCGCTGCACCAGCACACGGTGCAGGGGCTCACCGTCGAGTCGATCGCCCGCGCGGAGGAGCTCCTCGAGACCCAGGAGCAGCAGACCGACGCCGTCTGACCGGCACGGATCCCTGTCAGCGGGTGATGCCGCGTTCCTTCGCGTAGCGCTGCAGCCCGTCGATGGCGTTCTTGCTGCCGCGCCACGGCGAGACGATGATGCGGCTGATACCTGCTGCGGCGTAGGCCTTCACGTCGTCCTCGGTCGAGGCGACGCCGCCCAC
>DASZYF010000134.1:0-8470 GCA_035545535.1 Mycobacteriales bacterium
CGGCGCCCCGGGGGAGCGCCAAGGCATCGACCACCGCGGCGCCGGCGGCCGACGGCCCGGGCGCGCCGCCGCCGGCGGGCGGCAACGGCGGCGCCACCGACGTCGGCGTCACCGCGACGACGATCACCGTCGGCAACGTGGCCGACCTCTCCGGCCCGGTCCCCGGCCTCTTCCAGGGCGCGCCCTATGGGGTCGAGGCGTACTTCGCGTACGTCAACGCGAACGGCGGCGTGTACGGGCGCCAGCTGCGCATCGCGGGCGCGGACAGCCAGACCGACTGCACGGCGAACCAGAACGCGCACACGAGCCTGCTGCCGAAGGTCTTCGCGTTCGTCGGCTCGTTCGCCATCTACGACGACTGCGGGACGCAGGTCCTGAAGCAGAACCCGACGGTGCCCGACCTGTCCTACCCGCTCGGCCCGGAGACGAAGGCCAACAACGTCAACAACTACCCGCCGCAGGCGTCGCCGACGGGCTACCAGAACGGCATGTTCTGCTACTGGGCCAAGAAGTACGGCGATGCGGTGCAGCACGTGGGCTCGATCTACAACGCGATCCCCTCAGTGACGCTCACGGAGAAGTCCTTCGTGAACGCCGGCGGGACGTGCGGCTGGAAGTGGGTCGACAACATCGGCGTCGGCGCCACGCAGACGACGTTCCAGGCCGAGGTCTCGCGCATGCAGAGCGACGGCGTGAAGATCGTCTACATCAGCGCGACGAACACCGGCAACGCCGCCGAGCTCAAGCGGGAGGCGGACGCGCAGGACTGGCACCCGATCTGGATCATGCCGCTCGCGTACTCGTCGGACTTCATCAGCCGTCTCGGCGACCCCAAGGAGGCCGAGGGCATCGTCGGCTCGCAGCTGTACTCGTTGTTCTTCGGAGCCGCCGACGCCAAGAACATCCCCGAGGTGGCGCTCTACCAGCAGTGGATGAGCCGGGTGGTGCCCAACGCCCCTCTCGAGCTGTACTCGGCGTACTCGTGGGGCGCGGCGAAGCTGTTCGTGCAGGTGCTCAAGTCGGTCGGGCCCGACCTGACCCGTCAGGCGTTCACCAACGCCATCCGCAAGGTGCACGACCTGGACACGGGCGGCTTCCTCGCGCCCACCGATCCCGCCGGCCACGTGCCGTCACCGTGCTATGCGCTGTGGGTGATCCAGAACGGGCAGTACGTCCGCCAGGACACCCCCGCCAGCGGCTTCCGCTGCGACGGCCAGTTCGTCCCGTACACCGGGGGCTGAGCCGATGACGACGTTCCTGCACTTCACGGTGATCGGGCTGGTCGTCGGCTGCATCTACGCGCTCACCGCGTCGGGCATCGTCGTCACCTACACGACGTCCGGCATCTTCAACTTCGCGCACGGCGCGGTCGGCATGTTCGCCGCCTGGACGTACTGGCAGCTCCGGGTCGACTGGCACTGGCCGACGCCGGCCGCGTTCCTGTTCGTCATCGGCGTGATCGCGCCGGCGATGGGGGTGGTCATCGAACGCCTCCTCATCCGCCCGCTGCACGGCGCCGCGGTCGACCTGACGCTGGTCGTGACGCTCGGCCTGTTCCTCACGCTCATCGGCCTGGTCACCTGGATCTGGGACCAGAACAAGATCCGGGTGACACCCCACTTCTTCGCGCGCCAGTCGGTCGCGATCGCCGGGTTCCGCGTGACCTACGAAGAGCTGCTCGTGGTCGTCGCCGCCGTGGTCGTGGCGATCGGGCTGCGACTGCTCTTCAACCGCACGCGCATCGGCATCGCCATGCGCGCCGTCGTCGACGATCCGGACCTCGTCGCCGCCGCCGGCGCCAACCCCGTGCGCATCCAGCAGATGTCGTGGGCGCTGGGCACGACGCTCGCGTCGCTGTCCGGTGTGCTCCTCGCGCCCATCGTCACGCTCACGGTGATCCCGCTGACGCTGGTGGTCATCAACGGCTACGCCGCCGCGGTCATCGGCCGGCTGCGCAGCCTGCCGGCGACGGTCGTCGGCGCCCTCGGTGTCGGCCTCGGCTACAACTACCTCATCGGCTACTCGAACAGCGCGTTCCTGCGCAACGTGCAGCTGATCGTGCCGATGATCGCGCTGTTCATCGTGCTCATCGTGCTCAAGCCCGCGCGGTTGCGGCTCTCGTCGCTGAACATCGTGCGGATGCCGCGGCCGGCGAGCCCGCGGGCGGCGCTGACGTGGTCGGTGCTGCTCGTCGCGGCCGCCGCCGTCGTCGGCCCGCAGCTCTCGGTGGTGAACCTGCGCATCGCGAGCCACGGCCTGGCGTTGGGCGTCGTGATGCTGTCCGCGGTCCTGCTGACCGGTTACGGCGGCCTCGCGTCGCTGTGCCAGATGACGTTCGTCGGGCTGGGCGCGTACGCGATGGGTCACGTCGGTGGCCACGCGGGCAACCCCCTCGGGCTGGTGGCCGCTGCCGCCCTGGCCGCCGGGTTCGGCGTGCTCGTCGCCCTGCCGACGCTGCGGCTGCGCGGCCTCTACCTCGCGCTGGCCACGCTCGCGTTCGCGCAGGCGATGGACACGGTCTTCTTCACCCAGGTCCTCGGCGCCGGCGGCGCGATCCACGTCGCCCGCTTCTACCCTCCCGGCGTCCCGCACACCGACAGTGCCTACTTCGTCGAGCTCGCTGTCGTGTTCGCGCTGGCCGGGGCGGGCCTGCTCGCCGTGCGCCGCGGGCCGTTCGGTCGCCGCCTGTCGGCGCTGTCGGACTCGCCGGCCGCCTGCGCCACGCTCGGGCTCGACATCAACCGCACGAAGCTGCTCGTCTTCGCCGCATCGGCCGCGCTGGCGGGAGTCGGCGGTGCGCTGTGGGAGGCGGTGCCCGGGCAGGGCAGCAACAACGACTTCCTGATGCTGCAGAGCCTCGTGCTGCTGCTGCTCGTGCGCATCGGCGGCATCAACACCGTCACCGGCGCGTTCCTCGCCGCCGCCTTCTACACCGGCTTCCAGATCCTGCAGAGCCACTACCCGGCGGTCGGCAACCTCCAGTACCTCCTCACGGGCATCGGCGCGATGACGCTCGGTCGCTCGCCCAACGGGATGGGCGGGCGCGTCGCCGAAGCCGCGGCCGAGCTGCGGGCGCGCCGCGCGGCGCCGCGATCGCCGGAGGTGTCGCTTGCCCACGCCTGAGGTGCCCGCCGGGCAACCACCGGCGCTCGAGCTGCTCGACGTGCACGCGTCGTACGGCCGCATCGAGGTGCTGCACGGCGTGACTCTGTCCATCGCGCCCGCGTCGGTGTTCGCGTTGCTGGGCCCCAACGGCGCCGGCAAGTCGACGACGCTCAAGGTGATCGGCGGCAACGTCGCCGCCACGTCCGGCTGCGTGCACGTGATGGGCACGCACGTGAACGGCGCCTCGCCCGACCGCCTCGCCCGCGTAGGGGTGTGCCGCATGCCCGAGGGCCGCGGAGTCTTCCCGAACCTCACCGTCGCCGAGCACCTGCGCATCTGGACCTACTCCGCCGGCGTCAGCCGCGGCGAGGTCGAGGACCGCACCTACGCCCGGTTCCCCCGCCTGGCCGAACGTCGCCGTCAGCTCGCCGGGACGCTGTCCGGCGGTGAGCAGCAGATGCTCGCCATGTCGCGCGCGCTCGCCGGCGAACCGGGCCTGCTCCTGCTCGACGAGATCTCGATGGGCCTCGCGCCGCTCGTCGTCGCGGACCTCTACGAGGTGGTGGGAGCTCTCGCGCGGGACGGCATCACGGTGCTGCTGGTCGAGCAGTTCGCGAAGACGGCGCTCGAGGTGGCCGACCACGCCGCCGTCATGACGCACGGTCGCGTGCAGATCTCCGGCCGGCCGGACCAGATCATGGGCGCGCTCTCCGACGTCTACCTCGGGGTGGCGTCGTGAAGCGGCCGGCGCTGCTCGCCCTGTCGGCCGTCTCGGCCGCGCTCGGCGCGACGCTGTTCGCCCTCACGCCCGCGACCGCCGACGACGGCCCGGGCTCCGGGCTGCAGGGGCTCAGCCTGGTCGCCAGCGCCGGTGGCCAGCGCATCATCGGGGACACGATCGCCGGGCAGTCCCCGGGCACGGTCGACTCGGGGGTTCCGGACGCCGAAGCGACGCTGACGCTGTCGACGGGGCGTGCGTTCGCGTCGGTGGCGTGGCCGAGCAACCTCGCGGGCAACGCCGGCGCCCTCCTCGCGCTGCTGGGGCCGAACCCCTGCACACCCGGCGACGTCGGGCCGGTGCCGCTGCCCATCCCCATCACCTGTTCGCCGGTCTCGATCCCGCAGCCGGTCCAGGACCAGTACCCGTTGCTCAACGACCCGCTGAAGGCCGAAGCGCAGTACCCCACGTCGCCGTCGCAGGACACCTCGGTGCCGGGCGCCACGATGTCGGCCCGCACCACTGACGCCGCGGCGGAGGCGAACGCGCTGGTCGGCGCCGCGGCCGCGTCCGGGGTCGAGTCGTTCGGATCGGTGCAGGCCACCGCCGTCGACAAGCTCACCGGCGCGCGCACCGGGGCAAGTGACGCGCACAGCACGATCAGCGACATCAACCTCGCCGGCGGCGTGGTCACCATCGGATCGGTCGCGACCACCGCGCATGCGCAGACCGACGGGGCCACGGCGACGAGCAGCGGCTCGACGACCGTGCAGGACATGAAGGTCGTGGGCGTGCCCGTCTACGTCGACGGGACCGGCGTGCACGCGGGCAGTGCCGGTGCGCCGATCGACTCCGCGACCGCTGCCGTGAACCAGGCGCTCTCGGGTGCCGGCATCACGATGTCGTTGACGAAGCCGACGACCACCACGCGCAACGGCACGTCGACCTACACCGCCGGCAGCCTCATCGTCGACTGGGACCAGGGCGTCACGTTCGTGTTCGGTGGCGCATCCGCCACCGCCGGCGCGACCCTCCCGTACCAGGTCGACCTCTCCGGCTTCCCCACCACGCCGGTCACCGTGCCGTCGTCGGTGCCGCCGGTGCCCGTCCCGCCCGCCGGTCAGCCCGTGGTCAGTGGCGGGGGCGGTGCGCTGCCGCCGAGCACGGGGGAAGCGCCCGTGACCGTGCCGCAGCCGGCGGTCGCTCCGCCGCAGGTCGCGCTGCGCCCGGCCGCGGCGACCGGCCTCCCGGGCGGCATCGGCGCCGCGTGGGTGCTCGTGGGCCTCGCACTCGCCGGCCTGCTCGCGGCCTTCCTCCAACGCCTGCCCGACGACGTGCTCGACGACGACGCCTCGCACTGCCCTCTGGAGGGACCGACATGACCACCGTGACGACGAGCGTGACCGAGACCGTCGCGGCTCCCGACGGGCCCACCCGGTCGCAGCTGCTCGCCACGCGCGTGCGCACGCTCTCGTCGCGCGGTCGCGCGCGCTCCAAGGACCGCTGGATGCTCGTCGTCGGTGGTGTGCTCGTGCCGTTGGGCGTGCTGCTCGTCTTCCTCGGTTGGCTCGGTGCGTCGAAGACGCCGCTGCTGTTCGAGCAGATCCCGTACCTCATCTCGGGCGGTCAGCTGGGGCTCGCGCTCGTCGTCGGTGGTGGCTTCGTCTACTTCACCTACTGGCAGGCCGTGCGCGTGCGCGAGGCGCGCGCGCAGCACACCGAGCTGATGGCCGCGCTCGCCCGCCTCGAGACGACGATGGCGTCGCCCGCGGTCTCCGCGCCGACCGCGCCGCAACGGCGCCGGCGGACGCCGGCGCCGTGAGGCGGGCGCCGGCCTCGTCCGGCGCGGATCCGCTCGTCCCGTCTGAGAAGGTGCTGGCGTGGGCATCGCCGCGGGGAGCACCTACGTCGCACTGGGCAGCTCGATGGCCGCGGGGCCGGGGATCAAGCCGATCATCGACCGCGGCGCGATGCGCTCCGGGCTGAACTACCCGCACCAGGTGGCCGAGGCGCTGAAGCTGAAGCTCATCGACGCCACGATCTCCGGCGCGACCACCGAGACCGTGCTGCACACCGCCCAGCGCACGCTCGGTGGCCGCCGACCGCCGCAGATCCGCTCGATGGTCCCGGACGCCGACCTCGTGACCATCACGATCGGCGGCAACGACCTCGGCTACATCGGCGGCCTCACGGCCGGCAGCGTCCTGACGACGATCGCCGGCCTGCCGCTCCTGCTGCCACCGCTCCGCGCGCTCATCCGCGGTCGCGCGCGGTTCGCCACCCCGCCGTCCGCGCACGAGGTCGTGGCCGCCGCGATCGCTGCGGTGGTGGAGCAGGTGCGCGCCGTCGCGCCGGACGCCCGCATCGTGCTGGTCGACTACCTCACCGTCATCGGGTCGCACGCCCGGCGGTCGCGCGCGCTGCCGCTCACGAAGGACGAGCAGGCGCTGGTGCGGGGGACGGCCGACGGGTTGGCCGCGGCGTTCGAGGCCGCCGCGGCCACGACCGGCGCGGACCTCGTGCAGGCCTCGGCTGCGAGCATCGACCACGGTGTCGGCTCGCCCGAGCCGTGGGTCACCGGATTCGAGTGGGGCAACCCGCTCGCGGGCGGGCGCATCCCCTACCACCCGAACCTGGCCGGCATGACGGCGGTCGCGGAGATGGTCGTCGACCTCCTGCGCTAGCGCGGCCGCGCGAGCGTGTGGACGCGCCTCGGTGCGCTCTGCGAAACGATCCGCGGCGGATCAGCGAGAGTAGGGGTGTGATGCGACGCGCGACGCTCTGGTGGGCGACTGCCTCGATGGCGGTCGCCGCCCTCGTCGGCGTCGGGCTCACCCACGGCGGCGAGGTGCCGCAACGCCGCGACGACGTCGTGCCCGCCGACGAGCTGGCCGTGCAGCGCGGCATCGCGCCCGGCCTGCCGGCCGGTCTTGCGAAGATCAAGCACGTCGTCGTCGTCATGCAGGAGAACCGCAGCTTCGACTCCTACTTCGGCACCTACCCCGGCGCCGACGGCATCCCCGCGGGCGTGTGCCTGCCGCAGCTGAAGCCCGAGCAGCCCTGCCTGCGCCCGTTCCACGACGCGTCGGTCGTCGACAAGGGCGGCCCGCACGGCCACCCGGACGCCGTGCGCGACGTCGACGGCGGCAAGATGGACGGCTTCGTGCGGCAGGCCGAGCAGCCGCAGGTGTCGTGCACCAACCCCGACGACCCCAACTGCGTGCCGTCCGGCAGCCCCGACGTCATGGGCTACAAGGACGCGCGCGACATCCCGAACTACTGGCAGTACGCGAAGAGCTTCGTGCTGCAGGACCGCCTGTTCGAACCGATCTCCTCGTGGTCGCTGCCCGCGCACCTGTTCACGGTGTCCGAGTGGTCCGCCGACTGCGCCACGACGGCGCCGCAGAGCTGCGACAACGCCCCGCAGACGCCGGGGCTCACCGGGTTCTCGACAGGTCGTCATCCGATCTATGCCTGGACCGACATGACGTACCTGCTGCACAAGGCGGGCGTCAGCTGGGGCTACTACGTCGCGCCCGGCTACCAGCCGGACTGCTCGGACGACGGCATGACGTGCGCGCCGGTCAGCCAGGACGCGCAGACGCCGAGCATCTGGAACCCGCTGCCGTTCTTCACCACGGTCCGGGAGGACGGCCAGCTCGGCAACATCAAGCCGATCAACAGCTTCTACCAGCAGGCGAAGAAGGGCACGCTGCCGTCGGTGTCGTGGGTGGTGCCGTCGCAGCAGGACAGCGAGCACCCGCCGGCGACGTCGCCCGACGGCCAGGCCTACGTCACGAACCTCGTGAACATGCTGATGCGCGGGCCCGAGTGGAGCTCGACCGCGATCTTCCTGACGTGGGACGACTGGGGCGGCTTCTACGACCACGTGAAGCCGCCGCAGCTCGACGAGAACGGCCTCGGCCTGCGCGTGCCGGGCATCGTTATCAGCCCCTACGCGCGCAAGGGCTTCATCGACCACCAGCTGCTGTCGTTCGACTCCTACGACCGCTTCATCGAGGACCGCTTCCTCCAGGGGGCGCGGCTCGACCCGCGCACCGACGGCCGGCCTGACCCGCGCCCGACCGTGCGCGACGCGCTGCCCGTGCTCGGCTCCCTGGTGAAGGACTTCGACTTCAAGCAGAAGCCGCGCAAGCCGGTGCTGCTGCCCACCCGCCCGCGGCCCGGCAAGGCGTCACGACCGCCCGGCTGACGCGGCTCTCTACGATCCACACCGTGCCTCGCTGGCCTGCTGAGCGGCTCGACCGCGCCTACTACCTGCCCGGTGTCGAGCTGCCGATCTTCTACGGAGACCTCGACCCGAACAACCACGTCAACAACGTCGCCGTGGGGCGCTTCTTCGAGCAGAGCCGTGTCGAGGTGCACCGCCACCACGACATCGGCCGCACGATGCGCGCGCACGGCGTCAACGCTTTCGTGGTGCAGGTGAACATGAGCTACCTGCACCAGATCTGGTGGGGTCAGCCTCTCTACGTCGCCACCCGCATCGGCAGCGTGGGCCGCTCGTCGTTCGTGGAGCTCCAGGCCGCGTGGCAGGGCGACACGTGCGTAGCGCTCTGCGAGACCACGGCCGCGACGGTCTCCGACGACGTCTCGGCTCCGCTGCCCGATGCGCTGCGCGACATC
>DASZYF010000135.1:0-24514 GCA_035545535.1 Mycobacteriales bacterium
GGCGAGGCGGCGCCGGCGACGCTCGCGCGCGCGGTCGGTCGCGGCGGCCGCGAGCAGCCCGGGCAGGATCGCCGGCGGGACGGGCGGCAGCTCGGCCATCGCGTCCTGCGCGGTGACCGTGCCGAGCAGCGTGCTCACTCCGGACAGCTGCGCCAGCTCCTCGCGGCAGGCCGCACAGCCGGCGAGGTGGGCGTCGAAGGCGAGCCGGTCGGCCGGGTCGAGCTTCCCGAGCAGGTAGAGGCCGAGGTCCTCGTGCGTGGCGGTCACGGCAGCACCCCCTGCTCCTGCAGCACGACGCGCAGCGCTCGCAGCGCGTAGAAGGCCCGCGACTTGACCGTCCCGGGCGGGATGCCCAGCACGGCGGCGGCGTCGGCGACCGAGCGGTCACGGTAGTAGAGCTCGACGAGCACGTGCCGGTGGTCGGGCGTGAGCTTGCGCAGCGCCTCGGCGACGAGCCAGGACTCCATGGCCCGGTCCAGCTCGCCCGGAGGGGCGGCGACGGTCTCGGAGACCGTCGCCTCGAGCGGCACCTCGGGCGGGCGGGCGCCGCGGCGGCGGTGCTGGTCGACGACGAGGTTGCGGGCGAGCGTCATGAGCCAGGCGCGGACCGGGCCGCGCTCGGGGGACAGGGCCTCCGGGTGGCGCCAGGCCCGCAGCAGGACCTCCTGGACGATGTCCTGCGCCTGGTGGGGGTCCCGCGTGGCCCTCAGTGCGAAGCCGTGGAGGGCCGCGGCGTGCTCGTCGTGGAGCTGGCGGAGGACCTCGTCGTCCGTCACATCGTCCGCCACTCGCGTCGGGCCCGTTCCACCCACACAGGAGGACACGGCTCCATCATCCGCCCGGTTCAGCACGTGAGCCGCCTCACCCGGGCGGGTGAGCGCACGGGAAGAGGGACCGATGAATACCCGTCGCCCCCGCCGTCTACCGTGCAGAAGCCTGCGAGAGGAGACGACATGGTGGGCACCCGGCGCTGGGCCGCGTTCGCGGTCCTGTGCCTCGGCACGCTCATGGTGGTGCTGGACCAGACCATCGTGAACGTCGCGCTGCCCTCGATCCGGACCAGTCTGGGCTTCTCCGAGACGTCGCTGGCCTGGGTGGTCAACGCCTACCTGCTCACCTACGGCGGGTTCCTGCTGCTGTCCGGCCGGCTGGGCGACATCTACGGCCAACGGCGCATCTTCATCGCCGGCATCGCGGTGTTCACGGTGTCCTCGGTCGTGTGCGGGTTGTCCACGTCGCAGGCGATGCTCGTCGGCGCGCGCGCCGTGCAGGGCATCGGGGGTGCGCTCGCGTCCGCGGTGGGGCTCTCGCTCGTCGTCCGCCTGTTCACCGACCCGCTCGAGCGCGCGAAGGCCATGGGCATCACCGGCTTCGTCGCGTCCGGCGGCGGTGCGCTGGGCGTGGTGCTCGGCGGCGTGCTCACGCAGGCGCTGTCGTGGCACTGGATCTTCCTCGTCAACGTGCCGTTCGGCATCGTCGTCTGCTGCCTCATCGTGCGCCTGGTGCCTGACGGGCGCGTCGAGGGCGCGCCGCGGCGGCTCGACGTCGCCGGCGCGGTCACCGTCACGGGTGCGCTGCTCCTCGCGGTCAACGCGGTCATCAACGGCAACCAGGACGGCTGGGGATCGGTGCGCACGGTGGGTGCGCTCGTCGCGGCGGCGGTGCTCTTCGCGGCGTTCATCGTCATCGAGACGCGTACGCGCACACCGCTCATCCGGCTGTCGCTGTTCCGCTCGCGCACGGTGACGAGCGCCAACATCGTCGGCGTGCTGTGGGCGGCCGCGATGTTCGCCTGGTTCTTCCTCGCTGCGCTCTACCTGCAGCTGGTGCTCGGCTACGACGCGCTGCACGTCGGGCTCGCGTTCCTGCCCGGCGACGTGGTGATGGCGATCTGCTCGGTGTCGGTGTCGGCGAAGCTGGTGCTGCGCTTCGGCAACCGCCCGCCGATGGTCGTGGGGCTTCTCGTCGCCGGCCTCGGGCTGCTGCTGCTCGCGCGGGCGCCCGAGCACGGCCACTTCCTCGTCGACGTCGCGCCGAGCATGGTGCTGCTGGGCTTCGGCGCCGGCATCGCGTTCAACCCCGTGATGCTCGCGGCGATGGGGGACGTGCGCGAGGACGAGTCCGGCCTCGCGTCGGGGCTGCTCAACACGTCGTTCACCATGGGTGGGGCGCTCGGCCTCGCGGCGCTCGCGAGCGTCGCCGCGGCCAAGACCGATGCCACTGCGTCACCGCACTCGCTGCTCGGCGGCTACCACGCGGCGTTCCTGTGCGGCGCGGCGCTCGCCGTGCTCGCCGCCGTCGTCGGCGCCGCGGGCATCCGGCCGCCGTCGATCGACGCGGACGACGTCGCGTTCCTCGACGGAGCCGACCGGGACGGGGCGTCGGCGTGCCCCGTCACAACGTCAGGCTGAGGCCTTCGCGGGCCGGGGTCAGCACCATGCTGTCCGGGACCTCGAGCGCGGCGTAGGTCGCGTCGATCCACGCATCGTCGTGGCTCGGGTCGTGGTGGAACGGCACGAGCCGGCGGACCGCCCCCAGCTCGGCGAGCGCGAGGGTGTGGCCGACGGTGCTGTGGCCCCAGCCGCGGCGGGCCGCGTACTCCTCGTCGGTGTACTGCGCGTCATGGATCAGGACGTCCACGCCGCTCACCAGGTCATAGCCCGACGTCCAGCGGGCCGACTCGGGGAACGCGCGCACTCCCAGCGCGGGCTCGTGGTCCGGCAGGTACGCGACGGCCGCCGAGCTGTCCGTGATCGGGTAGCCGACGGTGGCGCCGGGGTGGCACACCAGCTGCGCCGTGACGTCGAACCCCGGTACGGCGAAGGGCGCGGTCGGCAGGCTGTGCAGCGCGAGGCGGCAGGGGAGCTCGCGCAGCCGCACGGGGAACAGCGGCGGGGACAGGTAGCGGCTCAGCCGCTCGCGGAGCTTGCCGACCGTGGAGTCGGGCCCCCACAGGTGCACCTCGAGGCCCTCTCGGTAGAAGCCTTCGAAGAAGCCGAGCCCGATGATGTGGTCCATGTGCAGGTGGGTGAGCATGACGTCGACCCGCTCGAGGTCGTCCGGCAGGTGGTGACCGAGCTGGGTGATCCCGGTGCCGGCGTCGAGCACGACCAGGGAGCGCGGCTCGACCTGGAGCGAGACGCACGAGGTGTTGCCGCCGTAGCCCGCGGTGCTCGGACCGGGCGTCGGCAGCGAGCCCCGCACGCCCCAGAACGTGACGTTCACTCCGTGGAGTCCTGCCAGAAGTACGCGGCGGCGCCGAGGTGGCGGTCGTGCTGGCCGATCAGCGGGAAGGCCGTGATCGCCAGCCGGCGGCGCGTGCCGTCCAACCCGTCGATCCAGAGCTCCTTGTGGTCCGGTCGCCGTTGCTGCACCGCGATCGTGAGGGGGTTGTCCTTCAGCTCGACGACCGTGCCGTCGTCGTAGGTGGGTGCGAACAGCACGGACCACTCCTCGAACGGCATCTCCCCGGTCTCGTCGTAGCGCATCCCGAGCAGGGACTCGGCGGGCTCGTTGAAGTAGATGAGATCGCCCTTGGGGCCGATGACGAAGATCGGCATCGCCAGGTAGCTGGCCGCCTGCCGCATCAGGATGATCTCGACGTCGTAGCCCACCGGCCCCCCTCAGCCTGCGAGCAGTATGCGTCGCCCGGCCTCAGGGGGAGGGTTCCCCTGTGTTCTGGAGTCCTGCGGTCGGGCTCAGCCGGTGGACCGCCGACGCGGACGCCGGGGATCGGGTGCCCGGGGGAGGAGCTCGTCGCGCATCCTCTGGCTGAGCCAGCTCGTGAGCTCCTCCGGCGACCACCCGCGCTCGACGACGAGGTGTGCGTAGAGGCTCGCATCGAGCAGCGTCCAGATGGCGTCGGCGGCCCGGTCGCGGTCGATCCCCGGGCGCAGCGGTCCCTTCTGCTCGACGATGCGGGTGAAGCCCCGTGCGCCACCGAGACGCTCCTGCTGGATCTGGGCCCAGTGCGCGCGGACCTCCGGATCCGCGCCTGCCGCCGCGCGGAGCGCTTCGTAGATCCCGTGGAGCCGCCGGTTGACGCCGACGGTGAGCGCGGCGTACCGCTCGATCGCCTGCACCTGGTCCGGCGCGTCGATGACGGCGCGCGCCTCCGGCCGCTGCGGCAGTGGCACCGGCTCGTCGTCGCCGACGAGCGCCACGTCGTAGGCCGCTCTCAGGAGCTGCACCTTGCCGCCGACCGAGTTGAACACCGTCGCCCGGCTCACGCGCGCGCGGTCCGCGACGTCCTGGATGGAGGTGCCCAGGTAGCCGGTCGCGACGAACAGCTCCCGGGCGGCGTCGATGATCGCGGCTCGGGTGCGAGCGGCCTTGGCGCGTCGCCGCGGCCACGCATCGCCGACGGGCTGGGGGTTGACCGGCGTGTTCATTAGACCTACAGTCTAGCCAAACAGATGGTTGGACTGATGGTCTAGCCAACTGAGGTTGAAGGAGGCACCGCCATGCCAGTGCGCACCCCGTCACCGTCCCGTCGACGGACCGCCTCGTCGGGAGGCGTCCCTCCCGCGCTGGCCGTGCGGCTCGCGTCGGCCGCGCGTCGGCTCCTCCTGCGGCTCGCCGACCGATGCGTGCCGGCGCCGGTCGTCGCGCTCGACCACGTGCACGGCTTCGTGCGCACCTACCTGATGGCGACCGCGGCGGAGCTCGGGGTCGCCGACCACCTGCGCGCACGGCCGCTCACGGCCGCCGAGCTGGCGCCGCTGGTAGACGCCCAACCCGACGTGCTGCACCGGGTCCTCCGCGCGGCCGCGACGTTCGGGATGGTGCGGCTGGACCGTGGAGGGCGCTTCCACGCAACGCGACTCACGAGGGCTCTGTGCTCCGACCACGCGTGGGCGATCGCCGACTGGTCGCGCTACCTGGCCACGCCGTCGCTGCAGTCGGCGTGGTGCGACCTCCCCACCACTGTGCGCACCGGAGACGATGCGTTCCGGCGCGTGCACGGCACGGACTGCTTCTCGTGGTTCGCCGCGCATCCTGACGAGGGGCAACGGTTCGCCCACGGGCTCGGCGGGCTGACCCGTGGCGAAGCCGCCGCGATCATCGCGGGCTACCCGTTCCCGCGCAGCGGCCGCGTGTGCGACGTGGGCGGGGGAGCCGGTGTGCTGCTCGCCGAGATCCTCAAGGCCCGCCCGGGTTTGTCGGGCACGTTGGTCGAGTCGGCCCACATGCTCGGCGAGGCGAAGGAGCTCCTGGACGAGAACGAGGTGCTCGACCGCACCGAGCTGGTCACCGGCGACTTCTTCGAACCACTCACGGTGGATGCCGACCTCTACCTGTTGAAGTGGGTGCTCCACGACTGGGACGACGACACCTGCGTCCGCATCCTGGCCAACGTCGCGGCGGCCATGCCGGCCGGAAGCCGGCTGCTCGTCATCGAGGGCGACCAACCCGTGAACCGGCCGCACGAGCGGTTCTCGTTGATCGATGCGCAGATGCTCATCACCGCAGAGGGTGGTCGTGAGCGGTCCGGTGAAGAGCTGTCCCGCCTCGTGGCCCGTTCTGGACTGACCCCCGGAGCTCGACGGCACACGGCCACCGGCCTCGTCCTCGTCGAAGGCGAGCGCAGCTCACGCACTGCCTGACGTGCGGACACGAGGCTCACCGCCCCGTTGACAGCTCGCGCCGGGGCGGCGAGTCACGGTCCGACGGTCACGACCGTGTCACGGCGCCCCGGCCATGGCGGCCATGCCGAGGACGTCGGCGGCGTGCAGCGCCTTGCCCCCGACGCCCCAGCTGCCACCCTTGACCTCGTCGACCACGACGTAGGTGAACGGACGCAGCGCCTCGCCCTCGACGGACACCATCGCGTCGGTGATGCGCTCGATGATCTGTTCGCGCTGCGTGGCGTCGAAGACGCCTTCGATGACCTTGACCTCGATGTACGGCATGACGGTCCCCTTCAGTCGGTCTCGGGCTGGAACCCGAGCAGATGGATCGTGGTGGCGTCCATGCACCAGGTGTACGCGCTGGACCATCCCCGGCACAGCAGTAGAACTACGGCACTTGCGGGTGTGACGTGGCGTACCACGCGGCGAGCTGCGCCCGTGACCGCAGATCGAGCCGCGTCCTGATCCGGTCGATGTGCGACTCGGCCGAGCGCTCGCTGATGACCAGCGCCTGAGCGATGTCGCGGTTGGACCTGCCCTGAGCGACGAGCCGCGCGACCTCGAGCTGCCGGTCGGTGAGGACGGGATGGGTACGACGGCGGCGCCGCGCCATGCCGAGCGCCGAGCGGATCGCATCCGTCAATGCGTCGACGTCGCCGGCGAAGGCGATGTGCTGGTCGCCGGGCAGCACCGTCAGCTCGGCTCCGGCGATGCCGGAGGCGAGCCGCCGACCCTCGGCCACCGGCACGGCGCGCTCGTCCTCGCGGTGGATGACGAAGGTCGGCACCGTGACGTCCGCGAGGTCGTCGGCGACCGAGATCGCATAGCTCGCTGCCAGCAGCTCGGCCGCGCGCTCAGCGGTGGTGGACTCCCGCTGGACCGCTGCGAAGCCGGCGCGGAAGCCCGGGTCGGACCCGGGCGCGAAGACGTCGCTGAGGATCTCCGAGCCCAAGCCCCAGTGCTCGCGCACCAGGCCCACGAGGTGCTGGCGGATGGCCGGCGTCGTGAGCTGCCGGCCGTCGACCCAGCCGCCGTACAGCACGAGGCGGTCCACCGTCTCCGGGCGGTGCACGGCCCACTTCACGGCCAGCGCCGAGGACAGCGACGTCCCGAGCAGGCTGAAGCGGTCGGCTCCGACCGCTCCCGTGACAGCCTCGACGATCTCGAGCTCGGTCGCGACGAGGTCCGCTCCGGACGCCGGGCCGGACAGGCCGGTCCCCGGCCGGTCGTAGCGGATGAGCGCGCGACCGTCGGCGAGTGCCTCGCAGAACCGGCGCTCGGCCGCGAGCGCCCACCCGAGCTCGAGGTGCGACACCCAGCCGGGAAGGAACAGCAGCGGCGGTCCGGAGCCGACGACCGCGTAGGCGACACGGGTGCCGTCGCTCAGACGCACCTCGTCCAGCCGCTGCTCCATCGCCGCATTGTGTCGGCTCACGGCGCCGGCCGTCCGCACCCGTCGAGCCACGCGTGCGGGAACCGGCTATACGGTCGTGCCGTGCGGCTCGTCATCGCGCGGTGCTCGGTCGACTACGTGGGCCGGTTGTCCGCCCACCTGCCGGAGGCAGTGCGGCTGGTCATGGTCAAGGCCGACGGCAGCGTGTCGGTGCACGCCGACGACAGGGCCTACAAGCCGCTCAACTGGATGTCGCCTCCGTGCACCCTCGTGGTCGACGAGAACGCGGAGGAGTGGCGGGTCACCAACAAGGACGGCGAAGAGCTGCTGATCCGCATGCACGAGGTGCTGTCCGACAGCTCCTACGACCTCGGGGTCGACCCGGGGCTGGTGAAGGACGGCGTCGAGGCGCATCTGCAGGTCCTGCTCGCGGAGCGGTGCTCGGTGCTCGGTGAGGGCTGGACGCTCGTGCGGCGTGAGTGGATGACCGACATCGGTCCGGTCGACCTCATGTGCTGCGACCCCGACGGCAAGCACATCGCCGTCGAGATCAAGCGCAGGGGCGAGATCGCCGGCGTCGAGCAGCTGACCCGCTACCTCGACCGGCTCCGCCTCGATCCGTTGCTGCGCGACGTCCGCGGCGTGCTCGCCGCGCAGCAGGTCACCCCGCAGGCGAAGGTGCTCGCGGAGTCGCGTGGCATCGGCGTGGTGGTCCTCGACTACGACGCCCTGCGCGGCATCGAGTCCTCGGTCCCCACCTTGTTCTGATCTGCAGGTTTCTGATCTGCCGGTTCTGATCTGCCGGGCTTCAGGGCTCGCGTTCGTAGATGGCGAGGAAGACGGCGACGCGCTTGCCGTCCTCGACCGGCTCCCACGTGGCGGCTTCCTTGAGCAGCGCGTCGAGCCGGTCGCTGAGCTCCTTGAGCTGCTCCTCGGACAGCGAGAGCGCGAGCCGCGCGAGGTCCGGCTCTCCGGGCGCCACGGCGATCTCGGCCTGGAACGCGCCGAGCATCGCGGTGTTGATGTCGATGCCGGTGCCGTCGGTGTCCATCGCCCAGCTCTTGCCGGTCGAGCGATAGGGGCGCTCGCGCGATCCCCGGGCCCCGCGCCGCACCGGCAGCGCCTCGAGGAACCCGGTGTCGAGCAGCGTCCGCACGTGGTGCAGCGTCGAGGCGGGATCCCGCCCCAGGCGCGCGGCGAGCTCGGCGTTGGTGAGCTCCTGGTCGTAGGTGAGGCGGATGATCCGCAGCCGGTCCGGGTGGGCGAGCGCGCGTGCTTCCGCCACCGTGGCAGCCCGGCGGGCGTCGTCGGGCTTGCGGGCGACGCGGGCCATGGCACAACGGTAGCGGAAACTGATTGACAACTCCCAATCAGTGGGCGACCCTCGGTCCCGTGACCGCGCCCCGCCCCTCGCGATCGCTGTTCCGGCACCGCGACTTCATGCTCCTGTGGAGCGGTCAGTCGATCAGCGAGATCGGCAGCTCGGTGACCCAGCTCGCGCTGCCGCTGCTCGCGGTGATCACCCTGCAAGCGAGCACGTTCGAGGTGGGGATCCTCACCGCCTGCACGACGCTCGCGTTCCTGCTGGTGGCCCTGCCGGCCGGCGCATGGATCGACCGGTGGCGGCGCAAGCCGGTGCTGGTCTGGGGTGACGCCGGCCGCGTGGTGCTGCTCGGCTCGATCCCGCTGGCCAAGGCCACGGGCCACCTCACGCTGGCGCAGCTCTACGTCGTGGCGCTGGCGACCGGCGTGCTCACGGTCTTCTTCGACGTCGCCTACCAGGCCTACCTGCCCGCTTTGGTGCACAAGGACCAGCTCGTCGACGGCAACGGCAAGATCGGCACGACCCAGTCCTTCGCCCAGGTCGCCGGCCCGAGCGTGGGCGGCGCGCTGGTCGGCGCGCTCGGCGCGGCCTACGCGATCGTCGTCGACGCCGCGAGCTTCGGGGTCTCGACCATCGCGACGTCGCTCATCCGGAAGAAGGAGCCGGCGCCGACCCCCAAGGCTGATCGGCAGCGGCTGCGCGACGACATCCGCGAAGGCCTGCGGTTCGTGCTCGACCACCCCATCCTCAAGAAGATCGTGGGTTGCACCGGCACGTCGAACTTCTTCAGCGCGATGATGTTCGCGGTCGAGGCGGTCTTCCTCGTGCGCGTGCTGCACGCGACGCCCGCGATCATCGGCGTGGTCTTCTCGCTCGGCAGCATCGGCGGCCTGCTCGGCGGTCTCACCGCGGGCCGCCTGGCCAAGCGCTTCGGCAGCGCCCGCATCATCTGGCTGTCGCAGCTGTGGAGCGCGCCGTTCGCCGTCCTCACGCCGCTCGCCTTCCGGGGCTGGGGGGTCGGGCTGGTGGCGGTGTCGCTGTTCGCGAACTCGTTCATGGCGGTCGTCTACAACGTCGCCCAGGTGTCCTATCGCCAGTCGATCTGCCCGCCCGAGCTGCAGGGCCGGATGAACGCCTCGGTCCGGTTCATCGTGTGGGGGACCCAGCCGCTCGGCGGCGTGGCCGGCGGCGTGCTCGGTGCGGCCATCGGCGTGCGGCCGACCGCATGGGTCGCCGCCGTCGGCGGCTCCCTCGCGGTCATATGGGTCCTCGCGTCGCCGCTGCTGACCATGCGCGACGTGCCGGGATCCGAGCCCGAGGAGCCCGGGCCACCGCAGGAGATGCTGCCGCCCGGCCAGGAGCCGCTCGTGCCGGCCGCGCTGACCGGCGCGGGGGAGCCCGGCGCCGGCTGATCCGCGCGGGACCGCCCGGCCACCTCGGCGGGAGGTCGGGCCGCCCGGGGTGGCAGGATGCGCGGGTGACTCGTGATTACTCGTCAGTAGGGATCATCGGGCTCGGCACCATGGGCGCCGGCATCGCGGAGGTCCTCGCCCGGTCGGGCATCGCCGTCGTAGGGGTCGAGGCCGACGAGGCGGGCGCCGCCCGCGCCCGCGAGCACCTCGAGCACTCCACCAGCCGCGCGGTTGAGAAGGGCAAGCTCGACGACGCCGCGAAGGCCGAGCTGATCGGCCGGGTGACGATCGGCACCGACCTCGCCGCGGTCAAGGACTGCCCGCTCATCATCGAGGCGGTCCCCGAGGACCTGCGGCTCAAGAAGGAGGTCTTCGCCAAGCTCGACGAGCTGTGCCCCGAGGACACCGTCTTCGCGACGAACACGTCCGCCCTCTCGGTCACCGAGCTCGCCGTGGCCACGGGGCGCCCGAACCGCGTCCTCGGGCTGCACTGGTTCAACCCCGCCCCGGTGATGGGCCTCGTCGAGGTCATCACGACGGTGATGCTCGACCCGACCGTGCGCTCCGAGGTCGAGGCGCTCATCGAGCGCATCAACAAGACCGGCGTCACCGCGGGCGACCGCGCCGGCTTCATCGCCAACGCGCTGCTGTTCGGCTACCTCAACAACGCCGCCCGCATGTACGAGGCGGGCTACGCGACGCGCGAGGACATCGACGCCGCCATGCGCTTCGGCTGCGGCCACCCGATGGGCCCGCTCGCGCTGCTCGACCTCATCGGCCTCGACTCGGCCTACGAGATCCTCGACACGATGTACCACCAGACGCGTGACCACCTGCACGCGCCGGCCCCGATCCTCAAGCAGTACGTGACCGCGGGCTACCTCGGCCGCAAGACCGGCCGCGGCTTCTACACCTACAAGGCGGTCGACTCGCCCGAGATCGCCGACGTCGGTGCGTCGAGCGGCCCGTCGGTGGAGGAGGCCCGTCCGGTCAGCCGCATCGGCGTCATCGGCACCGGCACGATGGCGAGCGGCATCGTCGAGGTCTGCGCGCGCAGCGGCTACGACGTGGTGTTCCGCGCCCGGGGCGAGGACAAGGTCGCCGGCGTGCAGAAGACCATCACGAAGAGCCTCGACAAGCAGGTCGAGCGCGGCAAGCTCACCGAGGAGAAGAAGGCCGAGATCCTCGGCCGCATCACCGGCACGACCGACCTCGGTGCGCTGGCCGACGTCGACCTCGTCATCGAGGCCGTCGTCGAGGACCTCGCCGTGAAGAAGGACCTGTTCGCGCAGCTCGACGGCATCCTCAAGCCGGGCGCGGTGCTCGCCACCACCACTTCGAGCCTCCCGGTCATCGAGTGCGCCACGGCCACGTCGCGTCCCGCGGACGTCGTCGGCATGCACTGGTTCAACCCGGCGCCCGCGATGAAGCTGGTCGAGCTCGTGCCCACGGTCGTCACCGACGACGACGTGCTCGCCACCGTGCGCGAGGTCTCGATCAAGTGCGGCAAGCACCCGGTCGTGTGCGGTGACCGCGCGGGCTTCATCGTCAACGCGCTGCTGTTCCCCTACTTGAACGACGCGGCCAAGATGCTCGAGGGCCACTACGCGACGGCGGACGACATCGACCTCGCGATGACCAAGGGCTGCGGCCACCCGATGGGCCCGTTCGTGCTCATGGACGTCGTCGGCCTCGACGTGAGCCTCGCGATCCAGCGCACGCTCTACGACGAGTTCCGGGAGCCGGGCTACGCGCCGGCCCCGCTGCTCGAGCACCTCGTGACCGCGGGCTACCTCGGCCGCAAGACCGGCCGCGGCTTCCGCGACTACAGCAAGCGCTGACCCACCCCTCCTCGTGGACGAGGAGTGGGTCGTCCGGCCCGTGACAGGCCAGGCGGCCACCAAGGACTACCGCTGCCCGGGCTGCCAGCAGACGATCCCGCGCGGGCAGCCGCACGTGGTCGTCTGGCCGGCGGACTACGCCGCGGGTGACGCCTCCGAGCAGCGCCGGCACTGGCACACCTCGTGCTGGCGGCGGAGCGACCCGCACGCTCGACCAAGATGAACCCATGACCCCCGTGCGTGCGCTCTCGGTGCTGCCCGCGCAGCGCCGGGCCGTGACGCTGACGACGGCCGACGGGCTGTCGCTCGCCGGGCACCTCGCCCTGCCCGCCGACCGCGCGCCGCTGGCCACGGTCGTGTGCCTGCACCCGCTGCCGACGCACGGTGGCTCGATGGACTCCCACCTCATCCGCAAGGCGGACTGGCGGCTGCCCGCTCTCGCGGGGCTCGCGGTGCTGCGGTTCAACACGCGGGGCACGGTCAGCGAGAGCGGCGCCAGCGAAGGGACGTTCGACAACGGCGACGGCGAGCGCTTCGACCTCGCGGCGGCGCTCGACCTCGTCGAGGCCGAGGACCTGCCCGACCCGTGGCTCATGGGCTGGTCGTTCGGCACCGACGTGACCCTGCGCTGGGGTGTGCAGGACCCCACACCCCGCGGCGCCGTGCTGATCAGCCCGCCGCTGCGGTTCTCGACGACCGACGACCTCGACGCGTGGGCGCGCGACGGGCGGCCGCTCACCGCGATCGTGCCCGAGTGGGACGACTACCTGCAGCCCGCCGAGGCCCGCGCGCGGTTCGCGCGCGTCCCGCAGGCGAAGGTCGTCGCGGTGCCGAACGCCCGGCACCTCTTCGTGGGGCACGTCGAGGAGGTCTTCGACGCCGCGGTCGCCACCGTCCTGGGCCCCCAGGCTGTCCCGCTCCCGCGCGAGTTCGACGGGCCGGTGCTGCAGGCGGGGAGCTGACAGGAACCCATGCAAGGCTCGGGGGACCGGTGAACTCAGAGGAGGCTGCGATCCACTCCCGTCGGACCCTGATGCGCTCCGCCGCCATCGCGGCGCTCACCCTCGCCGCCGCCTGCTCGAGCAGCGTGAGCACCGGCGGCACCCCGCCGCCGCCGACGAGCGCGGCCGTGGCGAGCAGTGCCGCGTCGCCGAGCGCGGCCCCCACCGCGTCGGTGCCCGCCGCGCTGTCGTGGGGCAAGTGCGACTTCGACGGTCCCGCCCCCCACGACGAGTGCGCGGTGCTGCAGGTGCCGCTGGACTACACCGACCCGTCGGGCAAGACCATCGGTCTGCAGCTCGTCCGCCGGCCGGCCGGCAAGAGCAGCGAGCGCGAGGGTTCCTTGCTGTTCAACCCGGGCGGTCCGGGGGCGTCGGTGAGCGACCAGTTCGACGCGTACGTGTCGCAGTTCTCCAGCGACCTGCGCGACCACTTCGACATCGTCGGGTGGGACCCGCGCGGCGTCGGCCGCAGCTCGCCCGTGCACTGCGCCACTGATGCGCAGCTCGACCACTACCTGTCCATCGGCGACGACCTCGACATCCCCGCGCAGAAGCAGCAGTTCGTCGACGCCGCCAAGGCATACGTGGCGGGCTGCGCGAAGAACAGCGGCGACCTTCTCGCGCACGTCGGCACCATCGACACGGCGCACGACATGGACCTGATCCGCGCGGCGCTCGGTGACCAGAAGCTGTCGTTCCTCGGCTTCTCCTACGGCACCGTCTACGGCATGACCTACGCGCACTTCTTCCCCGACAAGGTGCGCGCGCTCGCGCTCGACGGCGCGGTCGACCCGCGCACCAGTGCGATCGACGACGCGACGACGCAGGCGGCCGGCTTCGAGTCGAACATCCGCGCGTTCCTCGCGCACTGCAAGAGTGAGGGCGACAGCTGCGGCTGGAACGTCGACGATCCGCAGCAGGCCTACCTCGCGCTCATCGACCAGATCCGCGACCATCCGCTCCCGACGCACGACAAGAACCGTCCGCTGACGCTCAACCTGTTCATGAACGGCGTGGCGCTCGCGATGTACGACACGAGCATCTGGCCGCTGCTCGAGCACGCGCTCGCGAAGGCATCGTCCGGCGACGGGTCCGGGATGCTCACGCTCGCGGACGAGCTGTACAGCCGCAGCGACGACGGCAAGTACCCGAACGAGCTCGACGCGTTCACCGCGATCAGCTGCATCGACCAGCCCTTCCCGGCGGACCTGTCGGCGTACGTGACCCTGTTCGACGAGCTGCAGAAGGCCGACCCGCTCTACACGGCCGACAACGCCAACCCGGTCGGGCCCGGATACACGTGCGGGATCTGGCCGGTCCACCCGGCGAACACCTCGATCCCGACGACGGTGCCCGCCACGGTGCCACCGGTCCTGATCGTCGGCAGCAGCGACGACCCCGCCACGCCGTTCTCGGAGGCGCTGGGGCTGCAGCAGGTCATCCCCGGCAGCTACCTGCTCGAGCGCAAGGGCGAGGGCCACACGGGCTACAGCGCCAGCCAGTGCGTGCAGGAGCGGGTGGACGCCTACCTGGTGCACCCCGACCAGCTGCCGGACTCCAAGCACGTGGTCTGCGCCGCCGGCACCTGACGTCACGATCCCCTGCTCGGGGGCCGATGTGGGCTACTGTCCGCCCGTCCGGGAGCGGTCCGGCGTTCCCTTGACCCAGGAGCACCCATGCGAACACGTCGTCCTCTCATCGCGGCCGTCGCGCTGACCATCGCGGGGGCTGTCGTCCCCGCCGCGGTCGTGGCCGCGCCCGCCAAGCCAGTGCCGAAGTGCTTCGGCAAGAAGGCGACGATCGTCGCCACCGGCAACAACAAGACGGTCAACGGCACCAAGCACAACGACGTCATCGTCGCGCTCGGCAAGGGTGACAAGGTCTCGGGCAAGGGCGGGAACGACCTCATCTGCACCAAGGCTGCGAAGAGCGTCGACGCCGGCCCGGGCAACGACAAGGTCCAGTTCGGCTCCGGGAAGATCCTCGGAGGTGCCGGCAACGACACGCTGACGCAGGCCTACAAGGGCAAGGCGCAGGTGTTCGGCGGCGCCGGCAACGACACCATCAAGCTCATCACCAAGGGCAACCTGGTCGACTCCGGCACCGGGCTGGACGTCCTGATCGTCGCGCCCGCTCTGCTCGACTTCCAGACGATCATCCCGCGCGACGGGCTGACCATCAACGGCGTCACCCCTCGCATCGACGCGCCGAAGGGCGCGCCGACGGCCGACATCTCCTTCGACGGCGATCCCGGCCCCATCGTCTACGCCACGACCGCCGCGGCGTACGACTTCACGTCGTCGGACGACAGCGTGGCGCTCCGGCACGTGCTGCCGCCGAACGGTCGCACGCTCAAGTCCTGGCAGATCGACTTCGGTGACGGCTCGGTGCACAGCGGCCCCGGCGGCCTCCCGGCCTACTTCCCGCACTCCTACCTCACCGACGGGTCCCACGTGATCGTCGCGACGCAGACCGACTCCTCGGGCCGGTCCACCACCCGGTCCATCACCGTGAACACCAGCCGGCGCCCCACCGCCGACCTCGCCGTCACGAGCAACAACACGGCGACCGGCGATGTCGTGTTCAACACCACCGGGACGAAGGCCGGCTCCGGGGCAACGCTCACCTCGTGGTTCATCGACTTCGGTGACGGCACCACCACCGGCAACGTCGGGGCGCCGCCCGCCACGATCAGCCACACCTACCCGATCTCGAGCTCGAACTGGGAGGCCGTCCTGTACGTCACGGACGACCACGGGTCCCAGGACTACGACTACAGCGACTACGTCCAGCACTACGCGCCGGACGGGAACCTGCACCTCTACGCGGCGCCGACCGTCTCCACGACGAACATCACCGGCCACCTCGAGACGTACGGCAACATCGGGTCGGCCGGCACGCAGTCGGGCGCGCCGCTGCCCGTCAACGGCACGGTCCTCACCGGTCAGTACGTCGAGCTGAACGAGGCCTCGGCCAACACCGACGGCATCACGGTGAACTGGGGTGACGGGTGCGTCATCACCCAGTACCCGGGCACCAGCCCGAACTACGTGTCGCAGAACGCCGACATCTGCACGGCGTCCTACGGGTCCTTCAACTACCACCAGTACAGCGGGCCCGGGGCGCGCACGATCACGATCACCGTCCAGCAGGACGGCGGGACACCGCCCTCCCTGACGCTGACGTACCAGGTCACCGTCGTAGCCCGCCAGACGGTCGCGCACCTCAACCGGGTCGGCATCGTCGGCCAGGGCCCCGTCAAGCTGTCCACCGCCGGCACGACGTTCGCGCCCGGCGCGCACTTCTGGGCGCTCTACTTCGGCGACGACAGCGCGCCGATCTACGGCACGGGTGCCGTTCCCGCGAGCGTCGTCCACGTCTACCCAAGCGGCGTGTACTACCCGTACCTGGTCGCCACCGACCACTTCGGGCTCATCTCGCAAGGTCAGGGCTTCGTCGACGCGACGTCCGTGCGTGCGCGGGTTGCCGGCTTCGACGCCTACGAGGGTGACGACCCCGGCGCCGGCCAGTGGACCCCTGCGCTCGTGGCGACCGACGCCAGCGGCGACGCGGCCGTCCACTTCAGCGGGGTCTTCGTCCCGAGCGTCGGCGCGCAGCCCAAGGTCGCCTCGATCAGCTTCGGCGACGGCGCGGTGCAGACCGTGCCGGGCTTCGAGGACGGCTCGTTCGGCAGCTACACGAGCAACTACTCCGAGTACCAGGACGCCGTGCACGGCTACAGCCAGCCGGGCGACTTCCTGGCCGTGCTCTCGGCCAAGGACACCAAGGGACAGGTCGCCACCGCCAGCCGGCTGGTCAGCGTGGGCGGCCGGGTCGCCATCGGCAGTCCGGACTACGTCACCGTCAACGCGCAGGCAGCGCAGCCGACGGTGCTCGCGACGGTGACGCCCGGGGCGAGCTACGGCACCAACAGCGGCCCGCTCGGGTGGTCCGTCTACTGGGACGACCCGACCCCGCTGCCGAACGGCGACACCAACGCGTCGGCCGGTCAGGGCGCCATCCCGGCCGCGGTGGCGCACACCTACCCGAACCCCGGGCCCAGCAACACGGCTGACTACGACGTCTACATCGACGTGGCCAACGACCACGGCAGCACCTTGGTGCGGCACGTCGTCCTGCACATCGTGGGCGCCTGACCGCCTGATCGCAGGCGGCGCAACGCGCGGAGGGGCGGGGCCGAAAGGCTCCGCCCCTCCGGCGTGTAACACCGGCGGGGGCCGCCCAGATGTGGATCATGACGTTTCGGCAGGGGGCGCCTGGGGCATCGGCCTGCTGAGGTCCGTCCGACGGGGAGGTCGACGATGTCCAACGTCCACCGCGGCGCTGCCGCAGCAGCGGCGCTCGCGCTCGGTCTCGCGGCCGGGCCCGCGATCGCCGCGCCGGGCCGGGCCCACGCGGGAACCCCGTGCTTCGGCCGCCACGCCACCATCACCTCCAGCGCCAACGGCGCCCACGTGCAGGGGACCGCGGGTGGTGACGTCATCGTCGCGACCGGCAAGGGCGTCGTGGTCAACGCCGGAGGTGGCAACGACTTCATCTGCGTCGGCCACGCGGCCAGCGTCGACGGCGGCCTCGGCAACGATCACATCCAGTTCGTCTCCGGCACCATCCACGGCCGCCTGGGCAACGACACGCTCGTGCAGAAGCCGGGCGGCAAGGCCAAGGTCTTCGGCGACGGCGGCAACGACGCGGTGACGCTCGTGTCGGCCGGCGACGTCGTCGACACCGGCACCGGCCTCGACACGTTGACGGTCAACAGCAAGCTGCTCGACCGCATCACCATCGTCGACCGCGACGGGCTCGTGGTGAACGGCCAGAGCCGCCGCATCGACGCGCCCACCGGCGCACCCACCACCGACATGAGCTACGACGGCGATCCCGGGCCGGTGGTGTACGCGCCCACCTACGACCAGTCGCAGGTGCTCACGGCCGACGACGAGGTCGAGTTCCCCCACGTCCTCGCGCCGAACGGCCGGTCGCTCGCGTCGTGGACCGTCGACTTCGGTGACGGCTACGTGCGCACGGGCTTCGGCGGTCTCCCGCCGTCCATCCGGCACCCCTACCTGTTCGACGGCCCGCACACCATCACCGCGACGCAGGTCGACTCGAGCCACAAGTCCTACGTGCGTCGCCTCACGGTGAGCACCAGCCGCGCGCCGTCGGTGTCGCTGTCGAACGGCCCCGCGACGCCGGACAACAACCGGAGCTTCAACGCCTCGGTCACACCGGGTGCGGGCGCGGCGATCGCAAGCTGGTCGCTCGACTTCGGCGACGGTTCGGAGCCGGCGGGCAACGTCGGCCCACCGCCGACGACCTTCACGCACCTCTACCCGGTGGGCGACTACACCGCCCGGCTGCGGGTCTACGACGACCACGGCAACACGGGCACGGACACGCAGGCCGTCAGCGTCAACCCGGTCGACGCGAGCGCGCGGCAGGTGTACCTGGTCGCGGCAACGGTCGCGAGCGACAGCTTCAACCCGGCGCTCGGCTCGGGCGATGACGGCGCCACCGGTGGCGGCGCGCAGGCCGGCCCGCAGCGGCCGGTGGGCAACGGCGGCACCGTGCTGGCCGGCCAGCCCGTCACGCTCATCGTGTCCGCGTCGGGTCCGGGCACGTGGACCTCGAAGACCATCGACTGGGGCGACGGCTGCTTCGGCACCCGCGTCGACGGCCCGCCGACGGAGACCACCGGCGAGTGCAGCGTGTCCAACGCGACCACCGCGACGAGCACGCACTCCTACAGCGGCCCCGGCACCCGCACCATCCGCGTCGTGCTGGGCCAGACCGGCCAGCCCGACGTCGTGTCATCGCTCACGATCAACGTCGCGCCGCGCCAGACCGTGGCCGAGCTGCAGCGGGTCGGGATCGTCGCGCAGGGCCGGGTCGTGCTCTCGACGGCCGGCACGAGCGTCGCGCCCGGTGGTGTGGCGTGGACGTTCGACCCCGGTGACGGGCGGGCGATGAGCTACGGCTACGGCACGGTGCCGAAGTCGTTCACGCACACCTACCCGAGCGGCGTGTACTTCCCGCAGCTGCACCTCGTAGACAGCCACGGCTTGTCGGTGACGTCGACGTCGTTCGTCGACGCGACGAGCCAGCGGGCCCGCGCCCAGTTCGGCGGCGGTGCCGGCGTCCAGTGGGTCGGCGGGCTCGTGTCCACCGACGCCTCCGGCAACGACGAGGTGCGGCTGTCCGGCCTGCTCGTCCCGAGCAACGGGGCCCGCCCGAAGTCGGCGACCATCCTGTTCGGCGACGGCAGCTCGCCGCTCACCGTGCACGGCGTGCAGGACGGCCAGTTCGGCGGGGCCGACGCGGTGCACGGCTACAGCGCCGTGCGGGAGATGACCGCGCACCTGCAGGTGAAGGACACGCACAACCAGACGGCGGTGGCCACGACCCACGTGAGCATCGCCGGGCCGGTCGTGCTGACCGGGCCGGCCGACGACACGGTCACCGTCGGCGCCACGCACAACGTCAGCACCGTCAACGTGCCGATCAACCTCAGCGTCGTGACCGGCCTCGGGGCGCTGCCCGAGGCCTACACGATCGACTGGGACGGTGGCACCGGCGACCCGGTCACCGGTGCGTACGGCGCCCTGCCGAGCACCCTCACGCGCACCTACGCCAACCCGGGCAGCGGCACCGACGTGCACAACGTGGTCATCACCTACCGGAACGACCACGGGAGCACTGCCGTGCTGCGGATCCGGGTCGTGATCGACGGCGCTTGACGGGGACGTACCTGAGCGTTCCTCAGATCGGGCTAGGTTCCCGATCATGCATCGAACGCTGCGCATCTCCGCACTCGTGGCTGCGGCCGTCACCCTGACGGCGACTGCTGGTCCGGCCCTCGCCGCCCCCGGGCACGCGAACGGGAAGACGCCCTGCTTCGGCAAGGCGCCGACCAAGTTCTCGGCCAAGAACGGTGCCCACCTCACCGGCACCGGCAAGGCGGACGTCCTCGAGGCGACGGGCAAGAACGTCGTCGTCAACGGTGGCGGCGGCAACGACCGCATCTGCATCGTCAGCGGCACCGCCAACGGTGGTGCGGGCCAGGACTCGATCAAGGTCCTGCCCGGCTCCGGCGCGGTGAAGATCGACGGCGGGGCCGGCCCGAACACCATCTCGGTGCCGTCCTCGCGCCTGGCCAAGGCGACCATCACTCCACGTTCGGGTGACGTCGTCAACGGTGCCTACGCGCGGGTCGACGCCCCCGCCACCGGCGGGCCCGCCTTCGACATCGGCTACGACGGGAACGTCGGCCCGACGTCGTTGTACTCCGAAGGCCGGCCCTACGCCAACGTGACCCCGAACTACGGGGGCAACCTCGACTTCTACCGGCCGCTCGCCGCGAACGGCCGCACCCTGGCGCACTGGATGGTGAGCTGGGGCGACGGCTCGCCCAACCAGGGCGGCAACGGCGGCCCGCCGAACTACTTGAGGCACCTGTACCTCATGCCGGGCTCGCACACCGTCGTCGCCACCCTGACGGACAGCGTCGGCGCCTCCACGGTCCGCACCCAGGCGGTCAACGTCGCGTTCGAGGCGGCCGATCCGACGATCGCCATCACCGGCGGCAACGTCGCGACTGCGGCGACGAAGAGCTACACGACCACCTACACCGCTGGCACGGGTGCGCAGCCCCTTCGCTGGTTCGTCGACTTCGGTGACGGCACCGGGGGCAGTGGCCCGGGCGCGCCTCCGGCGTCCTTCTCGCACACCTACACCACGCCCGGCTCCTACTACACCTACGTCACCGTCGTCGACGACCACGGTGACGAGGAGAGCAACGCGGTCTACTCGGCCTACCTGCCGGCGGCCGGCCCCTACACGGGCTTCGCGCTCAGCGACCGCTCCGTGGAGGTGCGGGTGCCGGGCACGACGGTGGGCGAGGACGTGAGCGTGCCCATCGCTCCCGGCGGCGCGGTCCCGGCCAACGAAGAGGTCTACCTCGGGAACTACAGCGACAACGCGTCGGTGCGGTCCATCGACTGGGGCGACGGGAGCAAGGGCGACACCTACCCGTACCACTACTACGTGTCCGGCTCCGGTCCGATCACGCGCACGGTCACGGTGCAGTACGTCGACAACACCGGCGCGCCGCTGCCCCCGGTCACGCACACGCTCACGGTCACGCCGCAGACCTGGCAGGCGAACCTGACCCCGCCGGCGCTGGTGCTGCCGGAGGGCAAGGTGACGTTCAAGACGGCGGGCACCGTCCTGCCGCCCGCCGGCACCTACTACTGGCAGATGTACTGGGGCGACGGCTCGGCGCCAGTGGTCGGCTTCGGCTCGGTGCCCGCGACCTTCACGCACACCTACGCCTCGGGCGCGCAGTACCCCGAGCTCGAGATCTACCCCGACGCCGGCGACTCGGCCTACTCCGAGCCGTACCTGCGGGTGACCAGCACCGTGCCGCGCATCACCTACTTCGGTGGCAACGAGAACGGCGACTGGATCGGGGCGCTCGTCGGCCCGGATGCGGCCGCCGGGTCGGCCGTGTACTTCAGCGGTGGGCTCGAGCCGTCGCTCGGGGCGCACGGCACCACCGGAAGCCTGGCCTTCGGTGACAACACCGCTCCCCAGGCCCTCGCTCTCGGGAGCGGGTACTTCAACGGGACTCCCAACCACGAGCACGGCTACACCACGACCGGAGAGTTCGTCGCGACGTTCATCGGGAAGGACTCGCACGGCAAGTCCACCAAGGCGTTCAACCACGTCAGCGTCGGCGGCCTGCCGACCGTGAACTCGCCGGCGACCGAGTCGCTCGGAGCGCACACGAGCCCGGCGGCGTTGAACCTCTCGGGCGTGTCGGCCGGTGCCAACGCGCAGATGCTGATGTACGACATCGACTGGGGAGACGCGGTCACGCCCACCAACCCGGACACGATCGCCTACGGCAGCCCGTCCGCGGCCCCGACGCACCTGTACGCAACGGCCGGCACCTACACCGTCCAGATCACCGTCTACAACGACCACGGCGGCTCGGCGTCCTCGATCACGAAGATCACCGTGACCTGATCGAGGGGGCACGCAAGGACGGGCCGGCAGCGCAGCGCTGCCGGCCCGTCCCGTGTGCTGAGGTCGTGCCCCGCGGCTAGACCCCGCGGAAGCGGTTGATCGCCTCGAGGTGCTTGGCGCGGAAGTCGGCGGCTTCGGGCTCGACGCCCAAGCCCTCCTCCGGGGCGAGGCAGAGCACGCCGACCTTGCCCTGGTGCAGGTTCTTGTGCACGTCGACGGCCGCCTGGCCCGTCTCGGCGAGCGGGTAGACCTTCGACAGCGTCGGGTGCACGAGGCCCTTCGCGATGAGCCGGTTCGCCTCCCACGACTCGCGGTAGTTGGCGAAGTGCGTACCGATGAGGCGCTTGAGGTTCATCCAGAAGTAGCGGTTGTCGAACTGGTGCATGAAGCCGCTGGTCGACGCGCAGGTGACGACCGTGCCGCCACGCTTCGTCACGTACATGCTCGCGCCGAACGTCTCGCGGCCCGGGTGCTCGAACACGATGTCCGGGTCCTCGCCGCCGGTGAGCTCGCGGATCTTCTTGCCGAACCGCAGGAACTCCTTCGGGTCCTGGGTGTTCTCGTCCTTCCAGAACTTGTAGCCCTCAGCGGCGCGGTCGATGACGTGCTCGGCGCCCATCGAGCGGCAGATGTCGGCCTTCTGCGCCGACGACACCACGCACACGGGGATGGCGCCTCCGTTGAGCGCCATCTGCGTGGCGTAGGAGCCGAGGCCGCCGCTCGCGCCCCAGATCAGCACGACGTCGCCCTGCTTCATCGCCGCACCGTGGTGGCTGACGAGCTGGCGGTACGCGGTGGAGTTCACGAGACCGGGGGAGGCGGCCTCCTCCCACGTGAGGTGCGCGGGCTTCGGCATCAGCTGGTTGGCCTTCACGAGCGCGATCTCGGCCAGCCCGCCGAAGTTCGTCTCGAAGCCCCAGATGCGCTGCTGCGGGTCCATCATCGCGTCGTCGTAGCCCTCGGGGTCCTCCATCTCCACCGACAGGCAGTGCGCGACGACCTTGTCGCCCGGCTTCCACTTGCTGACGCCCGGCCCGGTCTTCAGCACGACGCCCGCGGCGTCGGAGCCGATGACCTGGTAGGGCAGGTCGTGCCGCTTGGTCAGCTCGCTCACGCGGCCGTAGCGGGACAGGAAGCCGAAGGTCGAGACGGGCTCGAAGATCGACGTCCACACGGTGTTGTAGTTGATGGAGCTGGCCATCACGGCGATGAGCGCCTCGCCGGGCCCGAGCTCGGGTGTCGGCACCTCGTCGAGGTGCAGCGACTTGCGCGGGTCCTTGTCGCGGCTCGCGAGCCCGGCGAACATCTCCTGCTCGTCGGCGTGGACGGTGATGCCGCGGTAGTGGTCGGGGACGCCCAGCGCAGCGATCTCGTCACTGCCGGCGTTGCCCTGGATGGCGTCGAGCACGGCCTTCATCTCGGTCATGCCGGGAGAGGTTACTTGGGGGTAACAGGGGTGCGCCCGCACCCGGCGCGGCCCGCGTGATCAGGATCACCGGCGCGGGACGATCGGGCGATCAGTCCCGGGTGATCGCGAGGCCGTCGGGCACCGCGCGCCGGGCCGACGTGCCGGTGTCGTTCACCTGCACGAGGTGGCCGTTGACGCGCTCGACCAGCGCTGAGGAGTCACCGCCGTCGAGGTTCAGGGCGTCGTCCAGGCGCAGCGTTCGGGCGAGCTCCGCCTCCTCGCGCAACGTGAGGCCACGCTGGCCGGGACGGTCGCCGTCGGCGACGACGAGGACGAGGTGCCGGCCACCGTCGTAGGTGCCGGCCATCACGCGCGGTCGCGGGCCGCCGGCGTCGTCGAGCACGCACGCGAAGTCCTCGACGCGCCCGTCCGTGAGCAGCTTGGAGTTGCCGCTGATCGCGGTGCCGAGCGGCAGGCCGGTGTCGTCGTGCACGAGCTGCACCGACATGGCGACGCGGTCGCCGGGGCGCACCCACGAGAGCGCGCGCGAGTAGGCGCCGTCGACCACCACCGCGGCGTTGCCGGGCCGGGGCGCGTTCTGCCCGGGCTTCTTGCGGACCTGGACGACCTTGGTGCCGTGCACGTCGATCTCGCGGCTACCGATGTGCCAACCGGCGCGGCGGTCGCCCGGCCCCCACGCAGGTGTGTAGACGACAGCGCCGGTGGCGAGGTCGTCGTTCAGCGCGGTCAGCGGCACGATGCTCGCGCGCAGGCCCGAGGTGCCGGTCGCGGTCGTCGGGCCCGCGGGCGCGCGGGTGGCCGGCGGCGGCACGTTCTTCGGGCCCAGGTGGACGGGCTTCGCGTGCGTCGCGCCGTGCCTCACGTGCGTCCACTGCCGGCCCTGCGTGAGCGTGCGCGACGGCTTCGGCAGCTGCGGTGCCGCGACGCCGGCGGGCACGTGCAGGGCGAACAGCACCCCGCGCAGGTGCGCCCAGCCGATGTGCGCCCGGCCGTGCTCGACCGAGACGACCAGCTGCGACGTCGCCCAGCCCTTCAGCGGCTGGTGCGAGCTGCTCATGACACCGCCGGGCGCGGTGGTCACGCCGTCGGGCGTCGTGTGGAAGAGGTCGCCGTTCACCGCGGCGACGACGTGCTTCTGCGCGTGCGCTGCGGCGAGCACGGGACGGGCGTGAGTCACCGCGTCGCCGAGCTGGCGCACCCGGACGCCCGGGCTCGCGAGGTCGGCGTCGACGACGTGCACGGGGATGACGCCGTGGCGGGTGACCACCCGCATGCTCGTGCTCGTCACACCGTGCGTGATGGGGCCGCGCACCTCGTTCCGCACGATCACGCCGGTCGCCGGGCAGGCGCGGCGCGCGGGGACGTCATCGCGCGCGGGCGACGCGAACGCCGCGAGGTGCACCGGCGCCGGGCCGGCGGCGCTGCGCGGCGCGGCAGGA
>DASZYF010000136.1:0-13142 GCA_035545535.1 Mycobacteriales bacterium
CGCTTCGCGGTCATCGTCGGCGAGCGCGAGCTGGCCGAGAGCGTCGCGCAGATCAAGGACCTCGCGTCGGGCGAGCAGGATGCTGTCGCTCTGCCCGCGCTCGTCAGCACGCTTCTCGAGAGGACTGCCCTGTGATCCGCACCCATGGCGCGGGAGCTCTGCGCGCCGAGCACGCCGGCACCGAGGTCGTGCTCGCCGGCTGGGTCGCGCACCGGCGCGACCACGGCGGGGTGGCGTTCCTCGACCTGCGTGACGGCTCCGGCTACGTGCAGGTCGTCATCCGGGACAGCGGCGAGGGCACGGTCGCCGCGAACCTCCGGAACGAGTGGTGCGTGAAGGTCGTCGGCGAGGTCGCGATGCGTCCCGCGGGCAACGAGAACGCCGACCTCGCCACCGGCGCGGTCGAGGTCATCGCGAACGAGGTCGAGGTCCTGTCGTCCGTCGACGCCGACGGCCTCCCGTTCCCGGTGGAGGACGGCAGCGACGACATCACGTCGCGCGTCGAGGAGAGCACGCGCTGGAAGTACCGCTACCTCGACCTGCGCCGCCGCGGCCCGGCTCGTGCGCTCCGCACGCGGGCGCAGATCAACAGCACCATCCGCCGCGTCATGGAGGCGCACGGCTTCCTCGACATCGAGACGCCGACGCTCACGCGCTCGACGCCGGAAGGGGCGCGCGACTTCCTCGTGCCCGTCCGCCTGCAGCCGGGCACCTGGTACGCGCTGCCGCAGTCACCGCAGCTGTTCAAGCAGCTGCTGATGGTCGCCGGGATGGAGCGGTACTACCAGATCGCCCGCTGCTACCGGGACGAGGACTCCCGCGCCGACCGCACGCCCGAGTTCACGCAGCTCGACGTCGAGATGAGCTTCCTCGACGAGGAGGACATCTACGCGCTCACCGAGGACCTCCTCACCACGTTGTGGCGCGAGGTGCGTGGCGTCGAGCTGCCCACGCCGTTCCCGCGCATGACGTACGCGGAGGCGATGCGCCGCTACGGCAGCGACAAGCCCGACCTGCGCCTCGACCCGGCCCTCGAGCTCGTCGACCTCACCGAGCACTTCAAGGGCACCGAGTTCCGGGTGTTCCAAGCCGAGCACGTCGGCGCGGTCGTCGCCCCCGGCGGCGCCGCATGGGGTCGCAAAGAGTACGACTCGCTCGGCGAGTGGGCCCGTTCGCGCGGCGCGAAGGGGCTTGCGTGGGCGACGTTGTCCGAGAGCGGAGATCTCGCCGGCCCGGGCGTCGGGAGCTGGGGTGACCGCTACCGCGACGACCTTCCGGCCGCCGCCGGCCTGAAGCCGGGCGATGCCGTGTTCTTCGCCGCCGGTCCGATCTCGGGCGCCCGCGAGCTGCTCGGCGCTCTGCGCCTCGAGCTCGCGCGGCGCCAGGGCTGGGTCCGGACGGAGGAGTGGAAGTTCCTCTGGGTCATCGACGCGCCGATGTTCGAGCCGACGTCGGACGGTGGTTGGACCGCCGTGCACCACCCCTTCACGTCGCCGACGCCGGAGTGGGAGGCGACGTTCCACGAGAACAAGGGGGAGGCGCTCGCCCGCGCGTACGACGTGGTGGGCAACGGCATCGAGCTCGGCGGCGGTTCGATCAGGATCCACAAGGCCGAGGTGCAGCAGCGGGTGTTCGACGCCATCGGACTCTCGCGCGAGGAGGCGACCAGCAAGTTCGGGTTCCTGCTCGAGGCGTTCCGCTACGGCCCGCCGCCGCACGGCGGCATCGCGTTCGGCATCGACCGGCTGGCCGCCGTGCTCGCCGGCACCGACGCGATCCGTGAGGTCATGGCCTTCCCGAAGGCGAGCTCCGGAGGCGACCCGCTCACCGGCGCGCCGACGCCCATCACGCCCGAACAGCGCGCCGAGGCCGGCATCGACGCCACCCCCGAGGACCAGTAAGGGCGTCGTGTCGCTGTTCGACGATGTCGCCCGGGGGCACGAGCCCCTCGCGGTGCGCATGCGACCGCGCACGCTCGACGAGGTCGTCGGCCAGCAGCACCTGACCGGCCCGGGCACCCCGTTGCGCCGGCTCGTCGAGGGCGACGGCACGACGTCGGTGCTGCTGTGGGGTCCGCCGGGGACCGGCAAGACGACGCTCGCCTACGTCGTCGCCGGCGCGACCGGCCGCACGTTCCGCGAGCTGTCGGCGGTCACCGCAGGTGTGAAGGACGTGCGGGCGGTCGTCGACGAGGCCCGCAAGTCCCTCGAGATCGGCGGCCCGCGCACCGTGCTGTTCGTCGACGAGGTGCACCGCTTCTCGAAGACGCAGCAGGATGCGCTGCTGCCGTCGGTGGAGCGCGGGTGGGTCACGCTCATCGCCGCGACCACCGAGAACCCGTTCTTCAGCGTGGTCGGCCCGCTGCTCTCGCGCAGCCTGCTGCTGACGCTCGAGCCCCTGACGGACGACGACATCCGCGGCGTGGTCGGGCGGGCTCTGGCCGACGAGCGTGGCTACGCCGGTGCGATCCGCATCGACGACGACGCGATGGAGCACCTCGTCCGCGTCGCCGGTGGTGACGCCCGCAAGGCGCTCACGTCGCTCGAGGCCGGCGCCGGAGCCGTGCAGGGCGCCGGCGGCGACGTGCTCGACCTCGAGACCCTCGAGCGCGCCGTCGACCGGGCCGCACTGCGCTACGACCGCGAGGGCGACCAGCACTACGACGTGGTCAGCGCGTTCATCAAGAGCATCCGCGGTGGCGACCCCGATGCCTCGCTGCACTACCTCGCACGGATGCTCGAGGCCGGCGAGGACCCGCGCTTCATCGCCCGGCGGCTCGTGATCCTCGCCTCCGAGGACGTCGGGCTCGCGGATCCGACGTCGCTGCAGGCGGCGGTCGCCGCCGCGCATGCGCTGGAGCTCGTCGGCCTGCCCGAGGCCCAGCTCAACCTCGCGCAGGCCACCGTCCACCTCGCGCTGGCGCCGAAGTCCAACGCGGTCTACCGGGCGATCTCGGCCGCCGTGGCGGACGTGCGGGCGGGCCTGTCCGGCCCGGTGCCGGCGCACCTGCGCGACGCGCACTACCCGGGGGCGAAGCGCGTCGGGCACGGCAAGGGATACCGCTACCCGCACGACGAGCCCGGGGGGATCGTGGAGCAGCAGTACCCGCCGGACGCGCTGCTCGGCCGTGACTACTACCGTGCGTCGGGTCACGGCGCCGAGCGGGCGCTGGGGGAGCGGCTGGCCCGCCTGCGCGCCCTCGTCCGCGGGGTTGCGGTGCCCGCGGAGCCGGCCCCCGGGTCGGTGGGCAAGGATGGGACAGGACAGGATGGGTCCGGACCGGCGCACGCCGGCACCGAGGAGCCCACGGACGAGAGCGAGGAGCAGGGTTCATGAGCGCCGGCGAGGTCGCGGGTGTCATCTCCGCGGGAGCCTTCGTCCTGCTCGTGGGCGTGCTCGCCGTGCCCCTGTTCAAGCTCGGCCGCATGATCGACGCGGGCACACGGCGGGTCGAGCAGTCGGCGAAGGTCATCGACGAGGCCGTCGACCGGTTGCGGCAGACGTCGGACACCGTCGAGGCCGTCAACGCCAACCTCCAGCACGTCGAGAAGGTCGCCTCCAACGTCGAGACGATCTCGGCGAACGTCAGCGCGCTCACGAGCCTGTTCAGCGCCACGCTCGGGGGGCCGCTCGTACGCGTCGCTGCGTTCAGCTACGGGGTGCGCAAGGCGCTGCGCAAGCGGCAGGCCGCCGAGGTCGAGGCGGAGCTCAAGTCACGCCTCAAGGCCGAGAAGGTCGCGCGCCGCGCTGACAAGCGCGCCGCGCGGAAGGCGAGCTAGACGATGCGCCGCCTCTTCTGGCTGGGGGCCGGCGCGGCAGTCGGCATCCTCGTCGTCGCGCAGATGCGCAAGGCCGCCAAGGCCGTCACCCCTGCCGGTCTCGCCGACCGTGCGGGCGCGTCGGCGGATCTCGCGGCCGAGCGCGCGGGCTCGTTCTGGTCCGACGTGCGCAGCGGCATGAAGGAGCGCGAGGCCGAGCTGCGCTCCGCGCTCGGGATCGACGCGGACGGTGACGACGCGGACGGGTTCGGCACCTGATGGACAGCGCCGACATCCGGGAACGCTTCCTCGCGTTCTTCAGCGAGCGCGGCCACGACCGCGTCGCCAGTGCGAGCACCGTCGCCGACGATCCCACCCTGCTGTTGACCAACGCCGGCATGGCGCCGTTCAAGCCCTACTTCCTCGGCCAGCTCTCGCCGCCGTGGAAGCGCGCGACGAGCGTGCAGAAGTGCGTGCGCACGCCCGACATCGAGGTCGTCGGCACGACGAGCCGGCACGTCACGTTCTTCGAGATGGCCGGCAACTTCAGCTTCGGCGACTACTTCAAGGAGCAGGCGATCCCGTTCGCCTGGGACCTGCTGACGAAGTCGCCGGCCGACGGCGGCTACGGCTTCGAGGAGTCGCGTCTCTGGGCCACCGTCTACACCGACGACGACGAGGCCGAGCGCATCTGGACCGACGTCGTCGGCGTGCCGAAGGAGCGCGTGCAGCGGCGCGGCATGGCCGACAACTTCTGGTCGATGGGCGTGCCCGGTCCGTGCGGCCCGTGCAGCGAGATCTACTACGACCGGGGCCCGGAGTACGGCCGCGACGGTGGTCCGATCGCGGACGAGGAGCGGTACCTCGAGATCTGGAACCTCGTGTTCATGCAGTTCGAGCGCGGACCCGGCGCCGGCAAGGACGACTTCCCGATCGTCGGCGACCTGCCCGCGAAGAACATCGACACCGGTCTCGGCGTGGATCGTGTCGCGATCCTCAAGCAGGGCGTCGACAACATCTTCCAGACCGACCTGCTCTCGGGGACGCTCGACCGCGTCGCCGAGCTGACCGGGAAGCGCCTCGGCAGCGACGAGCGCGACGACGTCTCGCTGCGGGTCGTCGCCGACCACACGCGCACCGCGACGTTCCTCATCGGCGACGGCGTGACGCCGAGCAACGAGGGCCGCGGCTACGTGCTGCGCCGCCTGCTCCGGCGCGCGGTGCGCAACATGCGCCTGCTCGGGGCCCGCGAGCCGGTGATGACCGACCTCGTCGCCACCGTCGCGGCGGCGATGGGGTCGGCCTACCCGGAGCTCGTCACCGACCTCGCCCGCATCAGCCAGGTCGCGCTGACCGAGGAGAAGTCGTTCCTGCGCACGCTCGACGAGGGCTCGCAACGCTTCGCCGTCGCGGTCGACGAGCTCAAGAGCGGGTCGTCGCGGACGGTGCCCGGCGATGTCGCGTTCCGCCTGCACGACACCTACGGGTTCCCGATCGACCTGACGCTCGAGATGGCGGGGGAGCACGGTCTCGACGTCGACGAGGACCGCTTCCGCGTGCTCATGGACGAGCAGCGGCAGCGCGCGAAGACCGACCGCAAGGCGAAGGGCATCGGCAACGCCGACGTGTCCGTGTACGGCGACCTGCTCTCGCACGGGCCGAGCGAGTTCACCGGCTACGAGGAGCTGACCACGGAGGCCGTCGTGCGCGGCCTCGTCCGCGACGGTGAGCTGGTCAACGGCGTCACGGCGGGCGATGTCGTCGAGCTCGTGCTCGACCGCACCCCGTTCTACGCGGAGAGCGGTGGTCAGTCCCCGGATGCCGGGCGCATCACCGGCCCGGGCGGCCTCGAGCTCGAGGTCCTCGACGTGCAGAAGCCGGTGAAGGGCCTCATCGCGCACCAGGTGCGGGTGGTCTCTGGCGAGCTCGGCGCCGGCGCGAAGGTGCTCGCGGAGGTCGACCCCGACTGGCGCCTCGGCGCGTGCCAGGCGCACAGCGGCACGCACGTCATGCACGCGGCACTGCGCCAGGTGCTCGGCCCGACCGCCCTGCAGAGCGGCTCGTACAACAAGCCCGGCTACCTGCGGCTCGACTTCGCCTGGCCCGAGGGCCTTTCGCGCGCGACGCGCAGCGAGGTCGAAGAGGTGGCCAACCTCGCCGTGCGACGTGACCTGCCGGTGCGCGCGCTGCTCATGTCGCTCGCGGATGCCCGCGCGTTCGGGGCGCTCGCGCTGTTCGGCGAGACGTACGACGAGACGGCCGTGCGTGTCGTCGAGGTCGGCGGTCCGTGGTCGCGTGAGCTCTGCGGTGGCACGCACGTCGCCCACTCGTCGCAGATCGGTCCGCTCGTGCTCACCGCCGAGTCCAGCGTCGGGTCCGGTGTGCGCCGCGTCGAAGCGCTCGTCGGCATCGAAGGCTTCCACGGGCTCGTGCGTGACCGCGAGCTGGTCAACGGGCTGTCCGAGCTGCTGAAGACGCCGGCCGACGCGCTGCCCGATCGGATCGCCGGGCTCGTCGCCCGCATCCGCGACCTCGAGCGCGAGGCGGCGGCGCAGCAGGCGCGTGCGGCAGCGAACGTCGCGGGTGAGCTGGCGCAGGCGCCGAGCGACGTGTTCGGCGTGGCCTTCGTCGCCCACCGGGCGCCTGACGGAACGCCGGCCGACGTGCTCAGGACCCTCGCACTGGACGTGCGGGGCCGGCTCGGTGACCGCCCCGCGGTCGTCGCGGTCGCCGCGGCGAACGACGGCCGCGCCCAGCTCGTCGTCGCGACGAACGAGGTCGCGCAGCAGTGGCGGATCTCGGCCGGTGACCTGGTCAAGGTCGGTGCTCCGCTGATCGGCGGCAACGGCGGCGGCAAGCCCGACGTCGCGCAGGGTGGCGGCACCGACCCGAGCCGCATCGCCGAGGCGCTGACCGCGATCGAGCACGCCGTCGGCGCCCGTGCCACGGGGGGCTCGTGACCGTGGCGGCCGTGCGGTCGGGCGTGATCGTGGCGGTCGACGTGGGCGAGGTGCGGGTCGGTGTCGCGGCGAGCGACCCCCACGGGCTGCTGGCCTCCCCGGTCAGCACGCTCGCGCGGGACGGGCACGCCGCGGCGGACCTCGCCGAGCTCGCGACGATCGTGCGGGAGCGGGAGGCCGTCGAGGTCGTGGTCGGGCTGCCGATCACGCTCGCCGGCCGCGAAGGCCCGGCGGCCGCGTCCGCGCGCGCCTACGCGGACGCGCTCGCGCCGATGGTCGCGCCGGTGCCGGTGCGGCTCGTCGACGAGCGGCTGACCACGGTGGTCGGGGCACAGGGCCTGCGCGCGGCCGGGGTGAAGGGCCGCAAGCAGCGCGCGGTCGTCGACCAGGCCGCCGCGGTCGCCCTGCTGCAGGGCGTGCTCGACGCCGCCCGGGGCGGCGCGCGATGAGCGAGCGTCCCGACGTCGGGGTCGAGGCCCTGATGGTCGGGCAGCCGCGCCGCCGCCGGTCGGGCGGCAACCGCAACGACGGATCGGGTGGACCACCGTCCGGTCGACGCGCGGGGGTCGTCCTGCTCGCCCTCGTCGTCTTCACCGTCATCGGCGTCGGCGCGCTGGTGGGGCTCGGCTACGGCGTCTCCCGCGTCTTCGCCGGCTCGTCGGCCGACTACAAGGGCTCGGGAACCGGCTCGGTCGAGGTGCAGATCGAGACCGGCGACTCGGCCGGTGACATCGCTGCCGAGCTGCACGCCGCCGGCGTCGTGAAGAGCGACGGGGCGTTCACCGACGCGGCGTCCAAGGACACCCGCAGCCGCGAGATCCAGCCGGGCTACTACCTGCTCCGCTCGCACATGAGCGGCAAGGCCGCGCTGGCGCTGCTGCTCGACCCGAAGAGCCGCGAGTCCTCGCGCATCGTGATCCCCGAGGGCTTCACCGCGAAGCAGGTGCTCGCCCGGCTCGCCGCCCGCACCACGTACACCGCGCAGGCCCTGCAGGCCGCGGCCGACAACCCGCTCGCGCTGGGTGTGCCCGCGTACGCGCAGGGCCATCCCATCGAGGGCTTCCTCTTCCCCGCCACCTACGACGTGCCGCCGCACCGCTCCGCCGGTGAGGTGCTCACGATGATGGTGAACCGCTTCACCGTCGCGGCTGAGGCGGTCGGCCTCGTCGATGGCGCAAAGGCGCTGTCGCGCAGTCCTTACGAGGTCCTGACGGTCGCATCGCTCATCCAGGCCGAGGCGGCGCCCGCGGACTTCGCGAAGGTCTCCGAGGTCATCTACAACCGGCTGAAGGACGGCACCCCCCTCGGGCTGGAGGCCACCGAGCGCTACGCCCTGGGCAGCCCGTCGGACGCGAACCTCACGGTCAGCCAGCTCGCGCAGGCGCGCCGGTCGCCGTACTCGACGCAGCAGCGGGCCGGCCTGCCGGCCGGGCCGATCGACAACCCGGGCCAGGCGGCGCTCGAGGCGGCGCTGCACCCCGCTCAGGGCGACCTCTTCTACTACCTCACGCTGCCGCAGACGCACGTGACGAAGTTCTTCTCGAAGAGCGACCACCAGGGCTTCCTCGACGCCGAAGCGGAGTGCCGGTCCCAGGGCGGCTGTGGCGGCTGAGCCCGGGCGCCGGGCGGCGGTGGCGGGACGCCCGATCGGGCATTCACTCTCGCCGGCCCTGCACCGCGCGGCGTACGCCGCACTCGGGCTGCGGGACTGGCGGTACGACGCGCTCGACGTCGGCGAGGACGACCTCGCGGCGCTGTTCGACACGATCCGCGGCGACCGAAGCTGGGCCGGGCTGTCGATGACGATGCCGCTGAAGGCAGAGGCGGTGCGCCGGGCGGACGTGGTCGACCCGCTGGCGGCCCGCATCGGGTCGGCGAACACCGCGGTGCGCGGTGCGGACGGTGCGATCACGGTCCACAGCACCGACGTCGACGGGGCGCGCGCGGCGCTCTCCCAGGTCGGCGAGCGCGGTCCCGTGGCGGTGCTCGGCTCGGGAGGCACGGCCCGGGCCGCGGTCGCGGCCGTCGCGCCGGACGTCGAGGTGCTCGTCGTCGCCCGCTCGGCCGAGCGCGGCGACCCGGTCGCGGCCCTCCACCCCCTCGGGCTGTGCGTCGGCTGGGACGACTTCACCCCGGCCGACGTCGGCACGGTCGTGGCTGCCGTCCCGGCGGGCGTGACCGACGACCTCGCCGTGCGGACCTGGCCCGCGACCACCGGCCTCGTCGAGGTCGTCTACGACCCCTGGCCGACCCCGCTCGCCGCGCGGGCGCTCGCCTCGGGAGCTCGCGTCGCCGGGGGGCTGGTGGTGCTCGTGGCGCAGGCTGCGCGCCAAGTCGAGCTGATGACTGGCCGCACGGCCCCCCTCGAGGTCATGCGCGCTGCCGGAGAGGCCGCTCTCGCCCGCTCGTGACGTGGCGCGGCCCGGTACAGGTCGCCACCCGAACGGCCGAAACCCCGAGCGTGAGGCTCGCATGGCGTTGGACGGTGGCGCTCCGCTACTACGTGCTCGGCGGGGCGGCCCTCCTGATCTGGCGCTTGCGCTACGAGCTGATCTCGGGTGACTTCGCCTTCTTCGAGTACTTCGGCCGCACCGCGTTGCACCGCCCCGGCTACGGCGGCGGCTGGCACCAGCTGCTGCACGTCTACACCGACATGCCGAAGATGCAGATCGGCCCGCCGCCGATGCTGCTCGCGACCCCGCTGATGCAGCTCAACGGCCCGCACAGCAACAAGTACGCGGTTCTGCTGATGATGCTGGCAGTGGTGCCGTGCATCTGGCTCGCCGAGCGCGCCGCCCGGGCCTGGGGCGCGGATCGGGAGCGCACCCGACCCGCCGCACTGCTGCTTGGCGCGGCCGTGCTGCCGCTCTGGTCCGACGTCGCGCTCTGGTACCAGCACCTCGACGACATCCTCATCATCGCCCTCACCTTCGGCGCCGTCTGGGCTGCCGGACGCGACCGCTGGATGCTCGCCGCCGCCCTCATCGGCACCGCGACCGCCACCAAGCCGTGGGCCATCGCGCTGGTGCCGCTGCTGCTCGCCGCCCCCCGGGCCCGTCGTGCCCCCGTGATGCTCATGTGGATCTGCGCCTTCGCGATCTGGTGGGTGCCCTTCCTGCTCGCGGACAGCCAGACGTTCGTGGCGCTCGGCAGTGCCAACGTCCCGGTCGAGCCGGGTTCGGTCTACGCGCTCTTCGGCATCCACGGGAAGGCCGGGACGAACCTCTGCCAGGACAGCGCGCACTGCCTCCGGTCCGCCTACCACTGGATGCGGCCGGTGCAGTTCGCGCTGAGCATCGCGGCCGGGGCGCTCGCGGTGCGCCGGCGCCGGCTGCTCGCCGCGCCCCTGGTGGGGCTGACGGTCCGTGTGCTGCTCGACTCGCAGATCTGGCCCTACTACGGCGTCGGACCGGTGCTCATGGCTGGGCTGTGGGACCTCAGCAAGGGCCGCCGCTTCCCGCGCTGGGCGCTGCTCGTCATGGTCGCCGACTACGCGTCGGTGGCGATCGGCAGCACCACGGCGCAGGCGATCTTCCGCCTCGTCGGTGGCCTGGTCGTTCTCGGCTGGTTCCTGCGCCCCGCGTCGCCCCGCCCCGAGGTGCCCGCCCAGCGGACCGATGTCGAGCCGGAACGGACAACTGACGCCCAAGGCGCGTCCGGGTCGTCCGGATTGCTCCAACCGGGTGTCAACCACCCCGCAGGTGGGGTCGATGCGTTCACCCGAGTGCTCCACAGCTAGAGCCGTCCCTCGCCTTTGCCTGTGCCCACACCCTGCCCGGAAGGTGCTGTGATGTCCCACCCCCTCAGTCCCGCAGGACGTGGGACGCGTCTCGAGCAGCTGCTCGACGACCTGCTCCGCAGCACCCCCGAGATCGAGTCGGCCGCGGTCGTCTCCTACGACGGCCTTCCGATGGCCAACGCCATGCCGGGTGACATGGACGCCGACCGCGTGGCCGCCATGAGCGCCGCGCTGCTGTCGCTCGGCGAGCGCGCGGCCGAAGGCCTGGGCCGCGGCCTGCTGTCGCAGGTCTTCGTCGAGGGCGAGCACGGCACGGTCTGCCTGGTCGCGGCCGGTGACGAGGGCGTCCTCGTCGGCGTCGCCCCGCGCGAGGCGAAGATCGGCCTGGTCCTCTTCGAGCTCAAGTCGACCGCGGCGGCCATCGCCGAGGTCCTTCGGGAACCGGTCATCCCGGCGCCGTCGGCCGCCGCCGCTGAGGGCGGAATGGTCGCGCACGTCCCGCCGGCGCCGGTCGCCACGGCGCCCGCTCCCGCGCAGGCGAGCTGGGGCTGATCGGCATGAGGCTGGAAGGTTCGCTCGACGCCTTCGGCCTGCCGGACGTGCTCCAGCTGCTCGTCAGCACGAGCAAGACCGGCACGCTGCGTCTGCGTCGCTTGACGCCCACCGCCACGAGCGGCCAGGTCCGGGTGCAGGGAGGCCGCATCGCTGGTGCGACCTCCGATGAGGGTCGCGAGGCACTCGCCCGCCGCTTGGTGGCCGCCGGTCTCGTCGACCGCGCGGCGCTGACCTCGGCGGTCGAGGCGGTCGAGGCCCACTCGGCTCCGACCGTGGTCGACGCGCTGCTCGCGGCCGGGGCCGTCGGCTCCGACGCGTACGAGCCGGTCGCCCGTGCGCAGGCGACCGACGCCGTGTTCGACCTGCTCCGCTGGACCGAGGGCGAGTTCGCCTTCGAGGTGGCTGATCCGGCCGCGGAGCCCGGCGACGCCGTCTCGTGGGACGCCAACGACATCGTGCTCGAAGCGCAGCGTCGCCTCGGCGCGTGGGACTCTGTGGCGTCGCGGCTGCCGGCCGCCGACGCGGCCCTGCGGCTCGTCGGCCAGCCCGGCGACGAGATCGTCCTCGGCTCGGACGAGTGGACGATCGTCCGTCTCGTCGACGGTGTGCGCACGACCGCTGACCTCGTCACGCTGATCGGCAAGGGCGAGTGGGAGACCGCGACCACGCTGGCCGCGCTCGTCGAGCGGGGCCTCATCGTCGCGTCCGACGGTGGCATGGAGCGCGAGCTCGGTGCGTCCGCGCTGCTGGCCCGCGTCGAAGGCGCTCCGGCACCGCCCATGGAGCCGCCGGCCGCGGCCCGCATGCCGGCCCCCCGGGTGGAGTCCACGCCCGTGCGTGACGCCGAGCCGGACCGCCCGGCGGAGCCCGTCGCGCCGATCGCAGAGCCCGAGCCCGTGCCGGTCGCGGTGGAGACGGTGCCCGTCATGCCCGACCTGCCGGTCCCGGTCCCGGTCGCGTCCGCGCCGGCGAGCGCCACCGCGTCTGCGCCGACGATCGACGTCGCCTCGCCGGCGAGCCCGGCGGTCGGCGAGGTCGTCGGCTCGGTCGTCACGAAGCCTCGTCCGGAGGAGGTCCCGGCCCCCGCAGCCGGCGACGACGCGGACGCGGGCGTCAGCCGCGCACTGCTGCTGCGCCTGATCGCGGGCGTGCGGAGCCTGTGAGCCGTGGAGCGGGAGACGGGGCGCGTGAGGAGCGCAGCCGCATGAACGGTGCGCGCCGCCGAGGGCGGAACGGGACCGCGGTGAAGATCGTCGTCACCGGTCCCTTCTCCGCCGGCAAGACGACGCTGATCCGCACGATCAGTGAGATCACGGTGCTGTCCACCGAGCGTGGGATCACCGACGAGACCGCTCGCCGCAAGGCGCAGACGACCGTCGCCCTCGACTTCGGGCGCATCACGATCGATCGCGACCTCGTGCTCTACCTGTTCGGCACACCGGGCCAGGACCGCTTCGACTTCATGTGGGAGATCCTCGGCGAGGGCATGCTCGGCTACGTCGTCGTGCTCGACGGCACGGTCGACGACCCGGGCGGTGACGCGCGCACGATCTACGACGCGTTCCGCAAGATGGCTCCCACCCTGCAGCACGTCGTCGCGGTGAACCGCGGGTCGGGCCTCGACCCGGACGCCGAGACCGAGCTGCGCACGAACCTCGGCCTCGCCCCGCACGTGCCGATCGTGCCGTTCGACGCGACGGACCGGGAGAGCGTGAAGAGCGTGCTGCTCGCGCTGCTGCACGAGGTGCTCGACGCGCTCGAGCGCGCGCCTGCGGCGGTCTGACCGATGGCGTGGCCCTTCCGCCGCCGCCGGACCGGCCGCCATCGGCTGGAGCCCGCGCGCGCAGGTGTCGTCCTGCCCGGCGTGGCGCTGCACAGCTACGGCGACGATGTCATCGGTGTGCCCGTCACCGACGTTCCCGTCGACGATGCGCCGACCGGACCGCTGCCCGTCCTCGCGTCCGAGCCGACCGCGGTACCGGAGCCGGCGCCCGGCGCGACGGTCCCCGAGCCGCGCGCGAGCGACGAGCCCGCGATCATGCCGTTGCCGGCCCGCGTCGTGCTGTTCTTCGAGGACGGCACCCGCCAGGTCGTGACGCCGCTGTCGGACGAGGCGGAGCGCATGCGGGC
>DASZYF010000137.1:0-66809 GCA_035545535.1 Mycobacteriales bacterium
GCCATGAGCTCGACCCGGGTGCCGTCCGGGTCGGTCAGGTACACGAAGCGCGACTCGGCCGAGCCCATGGGGACCACCGTGCGGGTGCCCTCGACGACGGCGCCGCCGTGCTCCACCAGACGGGCCGCGACCGCGTCGACGTCGTCGACCTGCAGGCAGACGTGGGTGAGGCCCACCTGGTTCACCGGCCGCCGCTCACCGGTGCCGAGCGTGCCCGGCTCGGCGAAGTGCAGCAGCTCGAGGCGGATGCCGTCGCGTTCGATGAACTGCGAGCGCAGCTTCGGGCGGTCGACCTCCATGAGCGGCCCGTACTCGGCACCGATGTCGAAGGCCGCGGACGTCTGGAAGCCGAGGCCGTCGACCCAGAACCGCAGGGCGATGTCGAGATCGCGGACGCAGATGCCGACGTGCGATGCGCGGATGCCCAGACCGTCCGTACCGCTCACGGCTTGAGGAGCTCGGGCTCCATCGCGGCCACCATCCGGCGAACACCGTCGCGCCAGGGGATGGTGCTGTGCAGGCCGAGCGCGGCCTGCTTGGTCAGGTCGACGACGACGCTGGGCAGCGCCTCGTCGGACGGCACGACCTTCGCCTCGAGGCCGGTGAGCTCGGACAGGTAGGCGACCCAGTCCTCGATCGAGACGACCTCGTCGCCTCCCCAGTTGATGGTGGTCGCGGGGACCGATGCGGCGTCGAGCAGCGCCGGCAGCATCGCGACCATGTCGTCGGTGTGGATCGGGTTGTACTGCGACGGCTGGTCCTTGCTGACCGCGATCGGGTACCCGCCCTTCATCATCTGCAGGTGCACGTGCGGCCAGCCGCCATTGTCGCCGTACGGGACCGACAGGCGGGTGATCACGGTCGGGATCGTGAACCGGCGCGCCCCCCAGCGGGCGACGGCCTCGGCGGCGATCTTCGAGATGGAGTACGTGGCCATGAACGGCATGACGCCGTGGTTGTCGCCGAGCGGGTCGGTCTCGGCGATCGGCTCGTGGCCCTTCGGCTTGTAGACGCCGCCGGAGGAGCAGTGCAGGAACGCCTCGACGCCCTGGTACCGCTCCATGAGGTCGGCGACCGCGCCGGCGTTGCCGTCGAGGTCCTTGTCCCACTTGTTGGACTTCACGACCCCGAGGTGCACGACGACGTCGACGTCGGGCAGGCCGGACAGGTCGCCGGACATGAGGTCGGCGGAGACGCACTGCACGCCGGCCTTCTCGAGCTCCGCCTTCGCATCCGGGTCCTTGAAGCGAGCGGCGGCGATGACCTCGCTGCGGCCGGCGAGGGACTCGGCGATGGGCTTGCCCACCATGCCGGTCGCGCCCGTGATGAGGACCTTCTTGCCGTCGAGGTTCATGCGGTGGCGTCCGTCCGGTTGGTGATCGTGTCACGACCGCTCTTGAGCACGGTCCCTGGGGTGGCGCCGGTGGCGGCGCCGTCGGCGACCGTCTCGACGCCGTTGACGAACACGTGCTTCATGCCGGTGGAGCCGGCGGTCAGGCGGGCGGCGCCGCCGGGGAGGTCCTTCACGAGCGTCGCGTTCTCCGAGCCGATGGTCTCGGGGTCGAACACGACGACGTCGGCGTGCGCGCCCTCACGGAGCGTCCCGCGGTCCTTGAGGCCGAACAGGTCGGCCGGGCGCTGCGTGATCATCTGCACGGCGCGCTCGAGCGGGACGAGCTGGCGGCCGCGGATCATGTCGGCTAGGAACCGCGTCGTGTACGGAGCCCCGCACATCCGGTCGAGGTGCGCCCCCGCATCGGAGCCGCCGAGCATCGCGCGGTCGTCGCCCCACACCTGCTGGCGGAGCGCCCACGTGGCGTCATCGTTGTCCGGCGGCATCGGCCAGAGCACCGTGCGGAGCTCGTCGTTGCTGACGATCTCGACGAGCAGGTCGAACGCGTCGACGCCGCGCTCCTTGGCGAGGTCGCCGACGACCTTGCCGGACAACCCCTCGTTCGCGGCGCTGTAGGTGTCGCCGATGACGTAGTGCCGGAAGTCGGCGAGGCGACGCAGCACGCCCGCCTCCTTGCTGTTCGCGCGCTCGAGCATCTCCTTGCGCACCGCCGGGTCACCGAGCTTGGCGATGCGCTCGGGGACCGGCAGCGACAGGATCTCGCCCCAGCCGGGGATGAGGTTCAGAGCGCAGAAGGTCAGGAAGCTCATGTTCATGGGCACGAGCACCGGCATCGTCAGCGCGACGATGTCGCCGCCCTTGGCCCGGGCGGCGTCCGAGGCGCCGAGCTGCCGGGGCACACGCTCGGGCACCCGGCTGTCGACGGTGAGGACGTTCCAGTTGATCGGCCGCTTCGCAGTGGCGGTCATCTCCGTCATGAGGGCGATCTCGTCGTCGCTGAACTGGTCGAGGCAGCCCTGCGTCATGAACTCGAGCGTCGTGCCCTCGTGCCGGCCGACCACACCGCAGAACGCGACCACCTCTTCGGGGAGCGCGTGCCGCGAGGCGACGGGCTGGCCGTCGCCGTCGGAGTGCGTCGAGGAGCGCGTGGTCGAGAAGCCGAGGCCGCCGGCCGCGATCGACTCGGCGAGCACCTCCTCCATGCGCTTCTGCTGCTCGGGCGTCGGTTGACCGCCGACGGCGTCGGCGCCCATCACGTAGCGGCGCAGCGCGCAGTGGCCGACGAGGAAGCCCGCGTTGACGGCGATGCGTCCCTCGAGCGCGCCGAGGTAGTCGCCGAAGGTCTCCCAGCTCCACGGCACGCCGGTCTCGAGCGCCTCGAGCGGCATGCCCTCGACCTTCGCCATCATCCGGCGCGTGTAGTCGGCGTCCTCGGGCTTGATGGGTGCGAGCGTGAACCCGCAGTTGCCGCCGACGACGGTGGTGACGCCGTGCACGTTGGACGGCGTGGCGAACGGGTCCCAGAACAGCTGCGCGTCGTAGTGCGTGTGCGGGTCGACGAACCCGGGCGTGACCACCAGGCCGGTCGCGTCGACGGTGCGCGCGGCCGCGCCGCCGCTGCCGGCGGGGCCGACGTGCACGATGCGCCCGTCCTGGATGCCGACGTCACCGGCGTAGGGCGCTCCCCCGGTGCCGTCGACGACGAGTCCGCCGGTGATCAGGGTGTCGAGCATCGTCGCTCCTCGCTCGTTCGGTGTTCCGGTCCTACGGCTCGAGGTCGAGCGAGTACGCACGGATCGCGTTGCCCCGCACGATCTTTCGCACCACGTCGTCGGGGAGGTCGGCCATCATCTCCTCGGCGATCTTCTTCGTGTCCGGCCAGGTCGAGTCGGTGTGCGGGTAGTCCGTCTCGAACGTGACGTTGTCGACCCCGATCTCGTCGAGCGACTTGAGGCCGTGCTTGTCGCGGAAGAAGCACCCGATGATCTGCCGGTGGAAGTAGGTGGAAGGCGGTTCGGGCACGAGGTCCTTCACGCCACCCCAGGCGCGGTGCTCGCGCCACACGTCGTCGACCCGCTCGAGGATGTAGGGCAGCCAGCCGATCTGACCCTCGCTGTAGGCGAGCGTCAGGCCCGAGAACTGCACCAGCTTGCCGCTGAACAGCCAGTCCGACAGTGACGCCATCGCGTTGTTGAACGACAGCGACGCGGCGACCGCGACTGGTGCGTCACCGGAGGTCGCCGGCATGCGCGACGAGGAACCGATGTGCATGTTGACGACGGTCTGCGTCTCCTCGCACGCGGTGAAGAACGGGTCCCAGTAGCCCGAGTGGATGGAGGGCAGACCCAGGTGCGGGGGGATCTCGCTGAAGCACACCGCGTGGCAGCCGCGCGCCGCGTTGCGCCGCACCTCGGCCGCGGCGAGGTCCGCGTCCCAGAGCGGCACGATGACGAGCGGGATGAGCCGGCCGCCGGAGTCGCCGCACCACTCCTCGACCATCCAGTCGTTGTAGGCCTCGACGCAGGCCTTGGCGAGGTCCTTGTCCTTCGCCTCGCTGAACGTCTGGCCGCAGAAGCGCGGGAACGACGGGAACGACAGCGACGCCTCGACATGGTTCATCTCCATGTCCTCGAGGCGCGCCTTCGGCTCGTAGCAGCCCGGACGCATCTCGTCGTACGTGATCGGCGACATCGTCATGTCGTCGCGGTCGAAGCCGACCGCCGCGACGTGCCGCTTGTTGATGTAGACGAGGTCCTCGTAGATCCAGCAGTCCGCCTGCGGGCCCTCGGGGTCGAAGGACTGCCGGTAGGCGCCGCCGCCGATGTGCTCCATCTCGCCGATGCCCCGGCGCTCGACGCGCGGGCCGGCGTCCTTGAAGCGGTCGGGCAGCCAGGTCTGCCAGAGGTGGGCGGGCTCGACGACGTGGTCGTCGACGCTCACGATCTTCGGCAGCTCACCCATGGGCACCCCAGGCCGTTCCGGTTTCTGACGGGTCGTCAGAAACCATACCCCGGACCTGACCGGCCGTCAGATCCACCGTCAGAGGGTGAGGACCCCGCGAGCGAGCTTGCCGGCCTCCATGTCGTGCAGAGCGGCGTCGAAGTCGTGCAGCGGGTAGGTCTGCGTGACCAGCTCGTCGAGCAGGAGCTTGCCCTGGCGGTAGAGCTCGACGTAGCGCTTCACATCGCGCTGCGGCTGCGAGGTGCCGTACCGGCAGCCGAGGATCGCCTTGTCGAGGTACATGCCCGAGACGAGGAAGCTCGCCTCGGCCGTCGCCTCCGGGACGCCGAGCAGGACGCACGAGCCACCCCAGTCGAGCAGCTCGACGGCGGCGCGGATGAGGCCGGTGTGGCCGACGCACTCGAAGGTGAAGTCCGCGCCGTTGGGGAGGACCTTCTTCACGGCGGCGACGGTGTCGCCGTCGGCGTCGGCCGGGTTGACGAAGTCGGTGGCGCCGAACGTGATGGCGATGTCGGCCTTGCCAGGGTTCGTGTCGACGGCGACGATCCGCGTCGCGCCGGCGAGCCGCGCGCCCTGGATGACGTTGAGGCCGATGCCGCCGACACCGATGACGACGACGGTGTGACCGGGCTCGACCCGCGCGCGCTGCAGCACCGCGCCGATGCCGGTGAGCACCCCGCAGCCGACGAGGCATGCGCTGGTGAGCGGCACGTCCGGCGGGATCTTGACCGCCTGCACCTCCTTGACCACCGAGGCCTGGGCGAACGCGGACACGTTGGCGAAGGAGTAGTGCTTCTCCGCGCCACGGGTGAAGGGCTGCGGGCGGTAGCCGAAGGTGAACCGGCACATGGTCGGGCGACCGCGATCGCAGTGCTCGCAGTGCCCGCAGTTGCCGAGCGTGGTCATGATGACGTGGTCGCCCTCCTGGAGGGCGGTGACGCCGCTGCCGACGGCCTCGACCACACCGGCGCCCTCGTGACCGAGCACGACGGGCGGCGGGAACGGGATGGTCCCGTTGATGACGCTGATGTCGCTGTGGCACAGCCCCGCGGCGGCCGTGCGGACGCGGACCTCCCCCGGGCCCGGGTCGCCGACCTCGAGGTCGTCGACGACCGTGGTCTCCTTGCCGTCGTAGACGACGCCGCTGACGGTTGGCATGAAGGTCCCTCTCACCCGGGCCAGACGATGGACTGCAGCTCGCTGTAGGCGTGCATGGCGAACGAGCCGACGTCGCGGCCGATGCCCGAGTACTTGAAGCCTCCGAACGGGGCCTCCATGTTGCGGCCGACCGTGTTCACGCCGACGCCGCCGGAGCGCAGCTGGCGCGCGACGCGGAAGGCCCGCGCCGTGTCCGCCGACCACACGTAGCTGAGCAGCCCGAAGTCGGAGTCGTTGGCGAGCGCGATGGCCTCCTCCTCGTCGTCGAACGGCAGCACGACGACGACGGGACCGAAGATCTCCTCGCGCACGATCTTCATCCCGTTGTTCGCGCCGGCGAACAGCGTGGGCGCGACGTAGAAGCCCTTGTCGAAGTCGGGACGCACCCCGCCGGTGACGAGCTCGGCGCCCTCGGTCTTGCCGGCCTCGATGTAGCCCTCGACGCGGTCGCGGTGTGCCCCCGAGATGACCGGGCCGACGACGACGCCCTCGTCGGCGGGGTTGCCGATCTTCAGCGCTTCGGCGTACTGCTTCAGTCCGGCGACGACCTTGTCGTAGACGCCGCGCTGCGCGATGACCCGCGTGGGCGCCGTGCAGATCTGTCCGGAGTAGAAGGAGAACGTCGTCCCGATGCCGCCGACCGCGGAGGCGAGGTCGGCGTCGTCGAACACGATCGCCGCACCCTTGCCGCCGAGCTCCATCAGCGTGCGCTTCATGCCCTTGGCCGCAGCCTCGCCGATCTTGATGCCGACGCCGGTGGAGCCCGTGAAGCTGATCATGTCGACGTCCGGGTGCGAGACCGCGGCCTCGCCGACCTCGACCGACGAACCGCTGACGACGTTCACGACCCCGGGCGGCGCTCCGGCCTCCGCGAGCGCCTCGGCCATCTTGAACACCGAGAGCGGGTCCTGCGGCGCGGCCTTCACGACGCAGGTGCAGCCCATCGCCAGTGCCGGCGCGATCTTGCCCGAGGGGTTGGCCCACGGGTTGTTGTAGCTGGTGATGCAGGTGACCACACCGACCGGCTGGCGCACGACGAGCGCGCCGGTCAGGCCACCCTTCGCGAGTGCGGTCGTCTCGGTCACCTGCGGGGCGAGCGGGATCTCGACCGGTTCGAGCGCGCCCTTCGCGTAGCGGGTGAAGCGCGCGATGGCGACACCGAGCTGCAGCGCGCTCGCGGTGCCCGGGGTGGCGCCGGTCTCCTGCTGCGCGAGCACGGCGTACTCGTCACGGTGCTTGACGAGGATCTCCGCGGTGCGGCCGAGGATCTCCGCCCGCTTCTCCGGCGTGGTGCGCGACCACGTCGCGAACGCCTCCTTGGCCGCGGCCGCCGCCTCGCCGACCTGCGCGACGCTCGCCTCGGGCGCCAGACCCACGACCTCTTCGGTCGCCGGGTTGATGACCTCGTAGCGGCCGTTCGCGGGCTCGACCCACTCGCCGCCGATGTAGAGCCTGTAGTCGCCGTCAGCCACGAGGAGCGACTCTAGAACACGTTCTAGAAAACGGCGAGGGGCGCTCGGTGACGGCCGCGAACCACCCTCCGACACGGCGGATGTGAGCGACCATCGGCAGGTGCACCTGACCCGCGCGCTCGCCGCCCTCTCCATCGCAGTCGGAGCCGTCGCTGCCGCCCCTGCGGCGAACGCGGAGGAGTCCGGCTCAGCACTGCGCCCCTACGTCGGGAACGTCTTCGCGATGAGCGATGACAGCTTCTGCCGGGTCAACGAGGGCGGCGGCGTCGCGTGCGTCGGCTCGGGTCCCGCGGCCGCGTTGACGGAGGACCTGCGCGCACAGCACCAGGGCCTCGACGGGATAACCATCGGCGGCACCTACGGCTGCGGTCCGGACTTCGGCAGCGTGACCTGCTGGGGAGATCAGCCTCCCCCGATGACCGGCGCGGACGGCGAGGCGATCTCGACGACGATGCCGCTGGGCCAGGTCGACTTCTCGGGACGCCGGGTCGCGCACGTCGCGGCCGGCGACGACAGCGCGTGCGCTGTGCTCGACGACGGCGGCTTGAGCTGTTGGGGAGGCGTGACCGGCACGTCGTCTCCCGCACCCATGCTCTTGCCCGCGGGCCGCACGGCTGTCGAGGTGAGCACCGATGTCGACCACGCCTGCGCGCTGCTCGGCAACCGCTCGATCGCGTGCTGGGGCGACAACTTCGACGGACAGCTCGGCACGACCACCAGCAACGGCCAGCAGCAAAGGGTGCTCGATCCGCAGACGCCGGAGCTTCCGGTCGGTCGGCACGCGACAGCGGTCACCGTCGGGCTCGACTTCAGCTGCGCGCTGCTCGACGACGGGACCGTCGCGTGCTGGGGCCACGGCCAGTACGGCCAGCTCGGCGACGCGAGCCGGGGCGATGCGATGCCTCATCCCGACCCGCAGCTCGTGCCGATCGGCGCGAAGGTCACCGCGATCAGCGCCCGCGGGTTCCACGCCTGCGCAGTCACGGTCGATGCCCGACTGCTCTGCTGGGGCTACAACGACTCGGGCGACATCGGGCTGTCCACAGACGGCGCGACCGCCGGACCCACGCAGACGGTCCTTCCCGCCGGGCGCACCGTGTTCGACGTCGCGACGAGCACGCACGGGACCTGTGCCGTGCTGGATGACAACAGCGTGGTCTGCTACGGCGCCGTGTCCTACGCATCGCCGGCAGGAGCTGGCTCGTACTGCCCGCGATGCAGTGGAGCGGCAGGTGATCCCGGTCCGGTCGCGCTGAGCGTCCGGGCCGGCCAGTCCAGCTACGGGCTGACGATGACGTCTCCCGTGGCGGGAACCGTGGTCGTGCACGTCGTCAACAAAGGCCCGGACGCAGCAGTAGACCCGATCGTCGAGGTCTACGCCGACCCGGCCATCTCGGTCACCGCGACACAGGGGCAATACGTGACGCGGCCCCCGTACTTCCCGTATTGGCAGGTCGGACCGCTCGCACCGGGGCGATCGGCCACCTTGACGGTGCACGTGCGGGCAACGGATGGGATCCACGTCCCGAGCTACATCGCCGCGGTGAACCTGCTCTCGGCCGGGTCGGTCGACACGCTACCGGCGGCCCGGTACCGGAGCGCCTACGTGCGCGTCCTCCTGCCACCGCTGCACCCGGTGCTCGCGGTCTCCACACCGCGTCGCACCGCCGGCGGTGCGACCGTGCGCCTGATCTGCCGCACCGGACCGTGCGGCGGGACGGCGGCGCTGCGCCACGGCGGCTCGACGCTCGGGACGCCGCTCACCTTCGGCATCCTCGACCACGTCAGCCGCACCATCACACTGCGGCTCGGGCCGCATGCGCGAGCTGCTCTTGCTGCCGCACACCGCGCCGGGAAGCGCTACGCGGTGACCGTCGCCGTCACGCCGATATCCGGGACCCGGGTGCACGGCAAGCTGCGGACCTCACTGCTGCTCTAGGGGTGCTGCGAGCTGACCGAGACGACCTCTCCGGTGAGGTAGCTGGCGTAGTCGCTCGCGAGGAACACGATCACGTTGGCCACCTCCCAGGGCTCGGCGGCGCGGCCGAACGCCTCGCGCGACGTCAGCTCGGCGAGCAGCTCGTCGGTGGTGACCTTCGCGAGGTTGGCGTGCATCGCGAGGCTCGGCGCGACCGCGTTGACCCGCACGTCGAACGCCGCGGCCTCCACGGCAGCGCAGCGGGTGAGAGCCATGACGCCGGCCTTCGCCGCGGCGTAGTGCGCCTGGCCCTCCTGCGCGCGCCAGCCGATGACCGAGGAGTTGTTCACGATGGCGCCGCCGCGGCCCTGCTGCTGCATGAGGCGCAGCGCGGCGCGGGTGCAGCGCATGGTGCCGTTGAGCGTGATGTCGAGGACGCGGTTCCACGCCTCGTCGGTCATGTCGATGAGCGTCGACGTGCCGCCCAGACCCGCGTTGTTGACCAGCACGTCGAGCCCGCCGAGGGTGTCGGCAACGGTCGCGAACAGGCGCTGCACGTCGTCCTCGACCGTGACGTCGCACGGCACCGCGACGACCGGCCCGCCGGCCAGCTCGCCCAGAGCCTCGGCCGACTCGGCCAGCCGGCGCTCGTGCTTGTCGCTGATCGCGACGACCGCGCCCTCCTCCACGCACCGCTTCGCGGTGGCGAAGCCGATGCCGGTGCCCGCCGCCGCGGTGACGAGGACGGTCTTGCCGGCGAGCAGGTCCTTCCCGCTCGCCGGGTAGTCGGGCGCGCCGCTCACTGCGCGACGGGCGACTCCGCCGCCGCCTTCTCGGCCGCCGCCCTCTTGGCCGCCATCATGTCGATGTAGTCGAGCATCGGGAGCCGGTCGGTGCCGATGCTCGCCGGGAGCTTCTCGGCGATCTCCTCCGGGGTCCACCGGCCGTCCTTGAACATCGACTTGATCTCGCGCGGCTGGTTCCACAGCGAGATGCGGCCGCCGACGATGCTGTAGGTCTGGCCGGTGACGTCCTTCGCCGCGTCCGAGAGCAGGTAGACCACGAGCGGGGCGACGTCCTCGGGCTCGCCCATCTCCGCGGTGCCACCCGGGACGTTGTCGCTCATGCGGGTGCGGGCCACGGGCGCGACGATGTTCGCGCGGACGCCGTACTTCATCAGACCCAGCGCCGCGCTGCGGGTGAGGGCGACGATCCCCGCCTTCGCGGCCGCGTAGTTGGCCTGGGCGATGGAGCCCCACATGCCGGCGCCGCTGGTGAAGCCCACGAGCGCGCCGGACTTCTGCTCGCGCATGTGCACCGACGCGGCCTTGAAGACGGAGAACGTGCCCTTGAGGTGGGTCGCGATGACCGGGTCCCAGTCCTCCTCGGTCATGTTGAACAGCATCCGCTCGCGCAGGATGCCGGCGACGCACACGACGCCGTCGATGCGGCCGAAGGTGTTGACGGCGGTGTCGACGATGCGCTGGCCGCCCTCCATGGTCGCCACGCTGTCGGCGACGGCGACGGCCTCACCACCGGCGGCCTTGATCTCCGCGACCACCGCGTCGGCGAACTCGCTGCTCGGGTCCTCGCCGTTCATGCTCACGCCGTAGTCGTTGACGACGACCTTCGCGCCGGCCTCGGCGCACGCGAGCGCGACCGAGCGGCCGATGCCGCGTCCCGCGCCGGTGACGGCGACGACCTTGCCTGCGAGCAACCCGGGCACGAGCAACCACCTTCGTGAGCACGCTTTCCTGACGACCCGTCAGGTCCGGCTACGGTAGCAGCCGTGCCCCTGCCACAGGCCTTCCACGACCTCGCCGCCGAGGTCAACAACTGGGGTCGCTGGGGCGACAAGGACCAGCTCGGAACGCTCAACCTGATCACCGACGAGGTGGTGCGGCGCGGGGCCGCGTGCATCCGCACCGGCAAGCGCTTCTCGCTGTCGATGCTGCTGTCGGCCGACGGCCCGCAGATCGGCGCGGTCGCCGGCCGCATCAACCCGGTGCACCTGATGACGCAGGTCGTCTACCCCGATCTCGGCGACCCGCTGGGCTTCCACTCGAGCGACGACGTGATCTCGATGGGCCTCCAAGCCGCCACCCACTGGGACGCGCTGGCGCACGTCTCCTACGCGGGGCGGATGTGGAACGGCTACGACGTCAACGTCGTCACGCCGCGCGGCGCGGCGAAGTGCGGCATCGACAAGGTGAAGACGCTCGTCGGCCGAGGGGTGCTGCTCGACGTCGCCCGCGCTCACGGCGTCGACCGCCTCGAGGGCGGCCATCCCGTCACCAGCGCCGACCTCGACGCGGCGGTCGCGCTGGCCGGCGTCACAGTGGAGCCGGGCGACATCGTGCTGGTGCGCACCGGGCAGGTGCAGCACTTCCTCGCCGGTGACAAGGTCGCCTACACGCACCCAGCCGCCGGGCTGTCGATGGAGTCGTCACGCTGGTTCCGCACGCACGACGTGGCCGCGGTCGCGACCGACACGATGATCTTCGAGGTCTGGCCGCCGGAGTCGACGGACGCGATGCTGCCGGTCCACCTGCTGAACATCGTCGAGATCGGGCTCACGCAGGGCCAGAACTGGGTGCTCGAGGAGCTCGCGGCCGACTGCGCGGCGGACGGCGTCTACACGTTCTTCCTCGACGCCTCGCCGCTGCCGGTGCTCGGCGGCTGCGGGTCGCCGGTCAACCCCGTCGCGGTGAAGTAGCGTGCCGCGCGCCGGCGAGCGGACGGTTCAGATCACTGCGCGGCGGCGCCGCCGTCGACGGCCATCGCGTGGCCGGTGACGTAGGACGCGGCGGGCGAGAGCAGCCAGACCATCGACTCCGCGATCTCCGTCGGCGTCGCGAGGCGCCCGACCGGCATCATCTTGCCCATCGCCTGCAGCGCATCCTCGTTGTGCCCGGTGAACGCCTCGAGCATCGGCGTGCGCACGGTGCCCGGGCACACGGCGTTGACGCGGATGCCCTTGCGCCCGTACTCGAGCGCGGCCGCCTTGGTGAGGCCGATGACGCCGTGCTTGCTGGCCACGTAGGCGGGCAGCCCGGGGAAGCCCATGAGGCCGGCGCCGCTGCTGGTGTTGACGATCGCTCCCCCGCCGGAGGCGAGCATCGCGGGGATCTCGGCCTTCATCGACAGGAAGACGCCGTGCAGGTTGAGGTCGATGACCCGGCGCCACTCGTCCCACTCGACGTCCGCGGTCAGCGCGTGCGTGCCGCTGGTGCCGGCGTTGTTGATCGCGGCGTCGAGGCGGCCCCACCGCGCGACCGTCTGCTCGACCATGTCCTTCGTGGCGTCCGGGTCGGTGACGCTCCCGACGATGGGCAGCGCCTCACCGCCGAGCTCGCGCACCCTCTCGGCGGCCGCCTCGGTGGCCACCGCCTGCACATCGACGACGGCGACCTTGGCGCCCTGCTGCGCGAGCAGCTCCACCGCGGCCAGGCCGATGCCTGACGCTCCGCCCGTGACCAGCGCAACCGCGCCCTCGAAGCTCACGTGCCGCAGCGTAGGGTGCGGACGCAGAAGTTGACGAGTCGTCAGTTTTCTGCGCGCAGGGAGTCCTCATGAAGTTCTGGCATGCGGTCGCGTTCCTCGACAGCGAGCAGCTGCTCCCCATCGCGCAGCTGTGCGACGAGAGCGGCTACGACTTCATCACCGTCTCCGATCACGTGTTCTGGGCGGAGGACCTGAAGGCGAAGTACCCCTACACGCCCACGGGCGCGCCGTTCTGGGACCGCGCCACGCACTGGCCGGACCCCTACGTCGCCATCGGCGCCATGGGCGCGGTGACCAAGCAGCTGCGCTTCTCGACCAACATCTACGTCGCCCCGACGCGCGACCTCTTCACCGTCGCCAAGCAGATCTCCACCGCCGCAGTGCTCACCGGCGGGCGCGTGACGCTCGGCGCCGCACCAGGCTGGTGCGAGGACGAGTTCGTCGCCATGGGGCAGGACTTCCACACGCGCGGCAAGCGGCTCGACGAGATGATCGCGGTGCTCCGCAAGCTCTGGACCGGCGACGTCGTCGACCACCAGGGCACGTACTACTCAGTGCCCAACGTCTCCATCGCGCCGACGCCGAAGGACCCGATCCCCGTCTACATCGGCGGTGACACCGAGTTCGCGCTGCGCCGTGCGGCCCGCATCGGCGACGGCTGGGTCGGCAACGCCTACTCCCCCGACCAGGCGCTCGACTTCGTCTCGCGCATGCACAAGGCGCTCTCTGACGAAGGGCGCGACCCGGCCGGCTTCGAGGTCGTGCTCGCCGTCATGGCGCGGCCGACGCCCGACCTGTTCCGCGAGCTCGAGGACAAGGGCGTCACCGCGGTCATCTGCGCACCCTGGCTCACGGGTGACCCGCGCTCGCCCGCGCTCGCGCCGCTGCAGCCGAAGCTCGACGCGATCAAGCGCTTCGCCGACGAGATCATCAGCCCGCTGCGGTGACCGGGGTGCGGCGCTTCGAGGACAAGGCGGTCATCGTCACCGGCGCGTCCAGCAACCCCGGCATCGGACGGGCGTGCGCGCTGCGGCTCGCGCAGGAAGGCGCGTCGCTCGTCGTCAACGCGCGTTCTGCCGACGCGCTCGAGGAGACCGCCGACGCGGCCCGCGCGCAGGGCAGCGCGGTCGTCACCGTCGTGGGCTCGATGACCGACGACGCCATCCACGGCCAGCTGGTCGACGCGGCGCTGACGCACTTCGGCCGGCTCGACGGTGTGGTGCAGACCGTGGGCGGCGCCCCGCACCAGGTGCCCGTGCGCGAGCTCACGCAGCACGACATCGTCGACACCGTCGTGCTGAACGTGTGGCCGTCGGTCGCGCTCGCGCAGGAGGCCGCCCGCCGCGGGCTCACCGCCGGCGGCGCGATCGTGACGATCTCGAGCGGGTCGCCGGGCAAGACGACCGTGACGATGGGCGCCTACGCCGCCGCCAAGGCAGCCCTCAACCAGCTGACGCGCACGCTGGCCGCGGACCTCGCGCGGTCCGGGATCCGCGTGAACGCCGTCAGTCCCGGCCTGACGAGGACCACGGTCACGCAACCGGTCTGGGAGGCCGACGGCGGCGTCGCCGCGGGCAAGCGGCTGCCGCTCGGGCGCATCACCGAGGCCGAGGACATCGCCGCCGCCGTGGCGTTCCTGCTGTCGGAGGACGCCGCATCCATCACCGGCGTGCTGCTCGACGTCGACGCCGGCAACCACCTCGACAGCGGCTGGTCCGCCTACGCCGAACCCGCCGGCTGACCGGCCGACATCGGCGTTGTGCCGCCCCCGAGGCGCCGAAACCGGCCACAAAGCCGATGTCGACCGTCATGCTCGTGCGCATGACCTCCACCACCCGCCGCATCGTGACGGCCCGGCTCGCGCTCGGCCTCGCCCTGGCCCCGGCGCTGCCGATCCTCCTCGCCCCTGCCGCCGTCGCGGCACCGACGCATGCCTCGCACGTCATCAAGGTGAAGGACGACGGCAAGACGAACAAGCGCCACCCGTCGCTGCACGTGGGTGACTCCTACGTGATCACCTATAAGGAGTGCGCGACCTGCGGCTACTCGTGGCAGGTCGTCAAGCGGGCGAACAACGCCGTCATCAAGGGTTCGTCGGTCGCCAAGGGCCCGAGCTCGGGCGGCAACCCGCCGGTCGTCGGCGGCGTGGGCACCCGCACCTACACGTTCAAGGCGAAGGGTGTCGGCACCACGACGGTGAAGCTCGGCTACTTCGGTCCCGGCGCGTCCAAGCCGGCGCGCACCGTGACGATCGCCTTCACCGTCACCAAGGCCTAGGACCGCGTCTCGACATCTTCAGAGGAGCGGTGCGACCTCGGCGCCGAAGGCGGTGATCTGGTCGATGAGCTCCTCGACGGTGCGCGACGGGAAGCGCACCTGCAGGTGGCGCACGCCCATGTCGGCGTACTCGCGCAGCGACGCGGCGATCTCGTCCGCCTTGCCCGACAGCACGGGCCGGGCACCGGTGTCCCAGCCGGGCTCACCGAGGTAGATCCAGTCGGTGATCGCGCCGGCCTCGGCCGGGTGCTTGCCGAGCTCCTCCCGCTGCTGCGCCAGCGAGTCGAGGAACGGCTTCATCTCGTCCTTCGGGTTGCCTTGCGGCAGCCAGCCGTCGCCGAACGTCGCGGCGCGACGGATCGCGGCGGCCGACGAGCCGCCGATCCACACCGGCGGGCGCGGTGACTGCACAGGTCGCGGCGCGATGCCCACGTTGCCGCTGATGTTGAACGCGCCGCCGCAGTCGGGGAACTCCTCCTCGAGCGCGGCGATCACCGCGGGCAGCGCCTCGTCGAGCAGCTTGCCGCGGGATGCAAAGTCGATGCCGAGCACCTCGAACTCGCCCTGCAGGTGGCCGGCGCCGGCGCCGAGGATCGCGCGGCCGTTCGAGAGCGCGTCGAGCGTGCAGACGGACTTCGCGGTGAAGAGCGGGTGCTTGTAGCTGAGGATCGAGACGTGCGACATGAGGTAGACGCGCTCCGTCGCCGCCGCCAGCCAGCCGAGCGTGGTCCACGTGTCGTACCAGGTCGTGCGCATGTGCTCGCCGATCGGGTCGGCGGGGATGGCGGTGTGGTCGCAGACCGCGACGTAGAAGCCGCCGGACGCGTCGACCGCCTTCGTCACAGCCAGGAGCTCGGCCGGGCCGGCGTCGACCTCCCACGGCTCGGCGAAGGTCTTGCTCTTCGACTGCACGGGGAGCTGCATGCCCCAGACCAGCTGTCCCTCAGGGCAGATCGCGACCATGTCGACTCCCTCAGACCATCTCGGCGAGCAGCTCGGCGTGATCGTCGATGCTGCCGAAGTGCGTCGCGTACACCCACGCGCGACGCAGCGGCAGATGCGCGTCGACCTCCCAGGTGAAGCCCATGCCGCCGTGCACCTGCACGCCGGTGCGGCCGTTGCCGACCGCCGCCTCGTCGGCGAGCAGCTTGGCCGCCGAGACCCGCCGGGCGACGTCGCCGACGTCCGGGTCGTCGATCGTCACCGCCGCCGCGTAGACCGCGGAGCGGGCGATCTCCACCCGGGCCAGCGCGTCAGCGAGCAGGTGCTTGATCGCCTGGAACTGACCGATCGGCTGGCCGAACTGCTCGCGCTGCCGCGCGTAGGTGACGGCGCCGTCGAGCGAGCGCTGGGCGAGTCCCACCTGCAGTGCTGCCGTCAGCACGGCGCCCTCGGCGCGCCAGCGGGCGGCGAGCTCGGGTCCGCCGAGCGGGCGGCCGCCCGGGATCGCGGTGACGTGGTGGACGGGCGTGAGTGGGTCGGCCGGGTCGGGCAGCGCCGTCGCGGTGAGCGCCGACGGCTCGACGGCGATGACGCCCGCATCGTCGAGCACGAGCAGCACGTCGACGGCGTCGAGGTTCTCGGCGAGGAGCGGATCCTCGTCGCGGTCGAGCAGCCCGACGATCACCGAGCCGTCGGCCACGCCGTCGACCAGCCCGGCCGCGAGCACGTTGGCGACGAGCGGGCCGGGCACGAACGCGCGGCCGAGCTGCTCGAGCGCGAGCACCGCCTCCGCGATGCCGAGGCCGGCACCGTCGGGCTCGGGCAGCCGCAGCGAGAACAGGCCGATCTCCGCGAGCGCCGACCACGACGCGCGGTCGACGCCGGCGGTCGCGGCGAGGGCCCGCACCTGCTCGGAGCTGAACAGCTGCTTGCCCACGGTGGCGACGGCGTCCTGCAGCGCGACCTGCTCGTCGGAGAGCCAGAGGTCCATCAGCGCTTGTCCTTCGGGAGGCCGAGCGCGCGTTCGGCGAGGATCGTGCGCTGGATCTGCGACGTACCCGCCGCGATCGTCATCGACAGCGAGTGCAGGCGGTCCTCGACGAGGAACCCGGTGGGCCGGCCCGCGACGTCGTGCATGGACAGCGCGGCGCGGTCGATGACGCGCGCCGTGAGCTCCCCGAGCTTCTGCCGCGCCTCGGTGTAGCGGAGCTTGAAGACCGAGCCGCCGACGCCGACGAGGCCGGTGCGGTTGGCCTCGGACACGTTGCGCAGGCACATCGCCCACAGCCCTTCGAGCTCGGCCTTGAGGTGGCCGATCTCGGCGCGCAGACCGCGGTCGTCCCACGCGCTCGCGCCGCGCCGCGTGACCTTCCGCGCGATCTCGGCGAGCTGGTCGACGAGCACCCCGGTGGTGATGACGTCGGCGATGAACGCGCTGCCCCGCTCGAACGACAGCGTCGTCATCGTCACACGCCAGCCGTCGTTCTCCGCGCCGACGAGGTTCTCGACGGGGACGCGGACCTCGTCCAGGTAGAGCTCGCTGAACTCGTCCGTGTCCATGACCGAGCGCAGCGGCCGGATCTCGATGCCCGCGGCGTCCATCGGAAGGATCAGCCAGCTGATGCCCTTGTGCTTCGGCGCATCGGGATCGGTGCGCACGAGCAGCTCGGCGTGGTCGGCGACCGTCGCGTGCGACGTCCAGATCTTGCGGCCGGTGACCACGTAGTGGTCGCCATCGCGGACCGCACGGGTGCGCAGCGATGCGAGGTCGGAGCCGGCATCGGGTTCGGAGAAGCCCTGCGCCCACACCTCGTCACCGCGCAGGATCGGCGGCAGGTAGCGCGCGCGCTGCGCATCGGTGCCCTCGTTGATGATCGTCGGGCCGGCGTGCAGCAGGCCGACGAAGTTGGTGCCGACGTAGGGCGCCTTCGCGCGCTCCGTCTCCTCCACGTAGATGAGGTGCTCGGTCGCCGAGGCGCCGCGCCCGCCGAACTCCTTGGGCCAGTGGATGCCCGCGTAGCCCGCGTCGAACAGCGTGCGCTGCCACGCGGTGTCGAAGGCCCGGCGGGCCGGCCAGTCCTGCGGGTCCGGCTTGGGTCCGACGGAGGGGAGCTGGTCGGCCAGCCAGGCGCGCAGCTCGGCCCGGAACGCCTGCTCCTCGGCGCTCCACCGCAGATCCATGCGAAGAGCATACAAACTCCTGACGGACCGTCAGGTCAGGTCTCGAAGCCGGCCATCGGGTGGCCGGGCGGGAGCTGCATGTCCAGCAGCCGGGCGAAGGCGACGTCTTCGCGCAGGCGCGCATCGCGGATGAGGTCGGCGTCCGCCGCGAGCATCAGCCGCTTGGTCGCGACGAGCGACGTGAGCGACCCCTCGGCGATGCGCCCGGCGAGCTCGAGCGTGTCGGCGAGCAGGGTCGCGTCGGGCCGCACCTCGAGCGCGAGCCCGAGCTCCACCAGCTGCGCCGGCGACACCCACTCGCCCAGCATCAGCACGCGCGCCGCGCGCTGCCAGCCCATGCGGAGGGGGAACAGCACGCTGCTCGCCGCCTCGGGCGCGACGCCCAGCGGGACGAACGGCACCTTCGCGCGGGCCGACTCCCCGACGTAGACGAGGTCGCAGAACGACAGCATGGTCATGCCGATCCCGACCGCGACGCCGTTGACCGCCGCGAGCAGGGGCTTGTGGAAGCTCTGCAGCACACCGAGGAACGTCGGGAACTCCGACCGCTTGCCGATCGCGCCACCGCCGGCGGACATCGCCGCCATCTCCTGCAGGTCCTGACCGGCGCTGAACGCGTCGCCCGCACCGGTCATCACGACCGCGTGCACGGCGTCGTCCTCGAGCGCGGCGTGCAGCGCGTGCGCCGTGGCCTCGTAGAGCGCCATGTCGAAGGCGTTCTTCTTCTCCGGCCGGTGGAACGTGATCAGCCGGACCTTGCCGTGGTCCTCGACCAGAGCGGTCACCGTCAGTCCTGGGCGCCCAGCGCGCCGGACTCGTGGAGCGCGGCGATCTTCGACTTGTCGTAGCCGAGCACGCCACGCAGCACCTCGTCGGTGTGCTCGCCGAGCGTCGGCGCCTTGGTCGGTGTGGGCAGCACCTCGCCCTCGAAGTTCACCGGGAAGCCCAGCTGGTCGGCGCCGAGGATGTCCTTGGAGATCCACGGCAGCCGGGCCTGGAACTGCGGGTCGTCGCCGATGTTCGCGGCGGTGTTCACCGGCGCGATCGGGGTGTTGACCCGGCCGCCCCACTCGAGCCACTCGGCCGAGGTCTTCGTCTTGAAGATCTCGGTGAGCTCACGCTGCATCTCGCGGTTGCCGCGCGCGTGGTCGGCGTACTTCGAGCCCGGCCACCTCTCGAACATGTCCATGCGGTCGAGCGCCTGGCAGAAGTTCTTCCAGAACGCCTGCTCGCTCGCCATGAACAGCACGTGCCCGTCCTTCGTCGCATAGATCTGGTAGCGCACGCCTTCGCGCATGCCCGCGGTCGCTACCGGGCGGCGCTCGTAGTTGTCGGCGGCGTTGCCCGTGACCTCGGACTCGGGACGCTGGTACGCGCGGTGCGACTCGCTGCGGTACCAGTCGAACGCCGCGGCGGCGTCGCTCTGCGCGAGCTCGAGCGCGCACCCCTCACCGGTCTCGCGGGCGCGCAGCACCGCCGCGAGGATCGCGATGGAGCCGAACAGCGGCGCCGCGTTGATGCCGATGCTCACGTGCTCGCCGATGACGGTGAAGCCCTCCTCGTCGACCTCGGGGGTGACGACACCCGCCCAGGTGTCGTAGGCGATGCCGTGGCTCGGGTAGTCCTTGTACGGGCCGGTCGTGCCGTAGCCGGAGACGGTGGCGAACACGATCTCGGGGTTGACCTTCACCAGGTCGTCGTAGCCGAGGCCGCGCCGGGCGAGCCCGCCCGGGCGCATCGCCTCGACGACGACGGCGGCGCCCTTCACGAGGTCGAGGAAGACGGCCTTGCCGTCCTCGGTGCGAAGGTCGAGGACGATGCCCTTCTTCGCGCGGTTCACGTGCAGGTGCAGCAGCGAGACGCCCTCGACGATGGGCCAGGTCATGCCGCGCACGTAGTCGCCGCTGGGCGGCTCGACCTTGATCACCTCGGCACCGAGGTCGGCGAGCGCGCTGGTCACGGCCGCCGGGCCGAGCATCGAGCACTCGACGACGCGCAGGCCGGCGAGCGGGGCAGGGCGTGAGGAGGCAGTCACGGGCCGACCTTAGCCGCGTTTCTGACGGGTCGTCAGGTTCGGCGGACGGCGCCGGACGTGGTGTGCCCTGAGCCACGTGCGCGGCTCTGGCGATGCCCGGGCAGAGCGTCGAGGGGGGACGCACAAAGGGGCGAACCGCGGCCCCGTGGCTCAGGGCACGTCCTCGTTGTACCCCAACCCCCACCCGACATCAACGTGATGACGCAGGTCCGAGCACCGGCGTCCCGGCAGCCCCACGGGCACCAGGTGAAGGGCCCGCTCAGACGACCAGGGGGACCACGAACCGTTCGAGCATCCGCCGCTCGTCCTCGGGATCGGCCCCGGGGGTGGCGAGGAGCGAGACGACCACCCGCACCAGCCAGCGGGCGCGCTCCAGCACGTCGGGATCGGTCGCGTCGCCGAGCAAGGAGGCGGTGATGCCGACGATCACCGGGGACCGGTTGGCCAGCTCGGTCGTGGTGCCGACGTCGACCGCACGGAACCACGCCAGCAGCGCCGGGACGCCGCGCACCTCGCACAGCGCGGCCGCGACCGTCGTGAGCAGCCGCTCCCGTGGATCCTCGTGTCGTCGCGCGACCGTGCTGATGTCAGCCGCGATGCGGCGGGTCTCGCGGTGGATGTAGGCGAGGTAGAGCGAGGTGCGGTCGGCGAAGTAGCGGTAGAGCGTGGCCCGGGAGCAGCCGGCCGCCTCCGCGATGTCGATCATCCCCACCTGCGAGACGCCACGCTCGAGGAACAGCCGGGCGGCCGCGTCGAGGATGCGCGTCTCGGCTGAGGCGCGGCGATCGTCGGCGAGCCAGGTGACGGTCGCCGTCATGCGAGGCCGTCCACCGTGAACGGCAGCGACTCGTACCGGCGCACGAAGTGGCCGGGCGCGAACGTGCCGGCATCGGGATCGACGGTGAAGTCGGGACAGCCGGCGAGCAGCTCCTCGAGCGCGACGCGCGCGGCGAGGCGGGCGGCGGCCGCGCCGAGGCAGTGGTGCGGGCCGTGGCTGAACGTGAGGATCTGCTGCGGTCGGCGAAGCACGTCGAGCTCGTCGGCGTCGGCGCCGAACTCGCGCGGGTCGCGGTTCGCCGCGCCGTACAGCAGCATCACCTTGCGACCGGCCGGGATCACCTTGTCGTGCAGGGAGAAGTCACGGGTGACGGTGCGCGCCAGGCCCTGCACCGGTGAGCTCAGCCGCAGGAGCTCTTCCACGGCGTCGGACATGAGCGAGGGGTCCTCGACGAGCAGCGTGCGCTGGTCGGGCCGTTCGGTCAGCAGCTGCGCCGACGTGCCGAGCATGCCGGTCGTCGTGTCGTTGCCACCCGTGACCATCGTGAACGCGAAGCCGAGGACGCGCAGCACGTCGACTCCTCCGTCGGCGGCATCGATGAGGTGCGTGATGGTGTCATCGCCCGGATCGACCTTGCGCCTCTCGATGACCTCCGCGAAGTAGGTGGCCAGGTCGGCGACGGCCTGTGCGGCGCCGAGCGGATCGCCGAGCGCGTTCGCGGCGACGATCGCGTGCGTCCACGCGTCGAAGCGGTCGCGGTCCGCCTCGGGCACGCCGAGGTAGTGCGCGACGATCATCGTCGGCAGCGGCTTGAACAGCGTGGTGACGATGTCACCGGAGCCCGCGTCACGCAGCATCGCGAGCCGCTCGCGCACGAACGCGCGGATCATCGGCTCGAGCTCCTGCACCTGCCGCGGCGTGAAGCCGCGCGCCACGAGACGTCGGATCTCGGTGTGGTCGGGCGGGTCGAGCATCACGATCGGCAGCGAGCTCTCGGCGAAGCCGATCTTCTCGATCTCGCCGTAGTCGAAGGTCAGCCCGCGGGCCGACGAGAACGTCGCGGTGTCGCGCGCGGCCGCGGCGACGTCGGCGAAGCGGGACAGCACCCAGTAGTCGCCGGCCTCGACGTGGTGCAGCGGGTCGTGGTCGCGCAGCGCGGCGTAGCCGGCCCACGGCGAGCCCCACAACTCGGCCGTGGGCGGCACCCACACCGGCCGCGACACAGCTGCGGTCACGTCGTCAGTATGAGACAGAGATGCAGATCTGTCTCATCGCTCGCGCGCAACCTTCTGCCGATCCCCGCGTCGGGATCGGCAGGAGGTGGGTCATGCGCCGGTGGTTGCTCGTCCTCGCCCCGGCGCTCGCCGTCACCGCCTGCGGGTCCCAGCAGTCGGCGTCGCGCGCGCCGGCCGCCGACGTCGAGACCGCGTCCGCATCACCGACCCCGGCCGCATCGGTGATCCCCTGGATCGACGCTCCCGTGGCGATCGCGAGCCCCTCACCGACACCGCTCCCGTCGGGGGTGCCCCTGTGCTCGGCCGGCGACGTGACCGCGCGGGCGGGACAGCACGGCGTCGGTCTCGGCAGCTACCACCTGCAGCTCGTGTTCCTGGCCCGCCCGGGAGTGCGGTGCGCGCTGCGCTATGGGCCGCTCGTCGTGGGCATCCGGGCGAACGGGACGACCAAGGTGCTGTCGCCGGCGAACAGCGAGGGCTACCGCAACCCGGTCGTCGTCGTGTCCGGCAAGGACGGTGCAGAGGTCGACCTGTCCGCCGGCGACGCGTGCGACGCCCGGTTGGCGCACCGGTCCGACAGCTTCCCGACCGCGCGGGTGAGCCTGCCGGGCGGCGGTGCCGTGGACATCGCCGTACCGGACGGCTTCGAAGCGATCTGCGGCAGCGCGGCGAGCTACTTCGAGAGCCTGGTCCCTGCTCCCGCGCCACGCGCATCGCCGCTGACCGCCTCGATCGCTGCTCCGGCGACGGTCGCGCGAGGCGCCGAGCTCGACTACACCGTCACGCTGACCAACACGGGCGCAGCGGCCTACGACCTCACGCCGTGCCCCGTCTACCGCGAGTTCGTCACCACCGCGACGACACAGGGGATCTCGGAGTCCGAGCAAGTCGAAAGCCTGAACTGCTCCGTGGTCGAGGTCATCCCGCCGCGGTCGAGCGTGACGTTCGCGATGCGCTTGGACATCCGCAACGACCAGCAGCCCGGGCCTTCGAAGTTCGGCTGGTGGATCGAATCGGCCGACGACTCCGTCACGCAGCCGACCGCGAACGCGCCCTTGACGGTCGTCAGCGGCTGACGACGACCGAGCTCGCGTGGCCGAACAGGCCGTGGTTCGCGGTCACGCCGAGGCGTGCGTTCTCCACCTGACGTCCGGTGGCCTCACCGCGCAGCTGCCACACGAGCTCGCAGACCTGCGCGATCGCCTGCGCAGGAACCGCCTCGCCGAAGCAGGCAAGGCCGCCGCTCGCGTTGACGGGCACGCGACCGCCGAGCGCGGTGTCGCCGGCGCGCAACAGCTTCTCCGCGTCGCCGACGTCGCACAGGCCGATGTCCTCGTACCAGTCGAGCTCGAGCGCGCTGGACAGGTCGTAGACCTCGGCGAGGTCGAGATCGGTCGGCGAGACGCCGGCCTCCTCGTAGGCGGCCGGCGCGACGGTCGCGCGGAAGGAGCGCGTGGCGCCGTCGCCGAGCGAGACCGCGGAGTCCGCCGCGATGTCGGGCATCTCGAGCAGCGTGGACGGGAACCGCGGCGTGACGGTCGAGACACCGCTGATGCGCACGCCGCCCTTCCAGCCGTGCGCCTTCGCGTAGTCGGTGCTCGCGAGCACCAGGGCGGCGCCGCCGTCGGAGGTGGCGCAGATGTCGAGCAGGTGCAGCGGGTCGCACACGATGGGCGAGGCGAGCACCTCCTCGGCCGTCACCTCCTTGCGGTAGCGCGCGTTCGGGTTGGCCAGGCCGGCCTTCGCGTTCTTCACCTTGACCGCGGCGAAGTCCTCGGCCGTCGCGCCGTAGAGGTCCATGCGGCGGCGCGCGTACATCGCGAAGTACGCCGGGTTGGTCGCGCCGAGCAGCCGGAAGCGCAGCCAGTCGGGGTCGTCCTTGCGCTCGCCTCCGGTCGGCGCGAGGAAGCCCTTGGGCGTCGTGTCAGCGCCGACGACGAGCGCGACGTCGCACAGGCCCGCGAGGATCTGCGCGCGCGCGTTGGCGATGGCCGTCGCTCCCGACGCGCACGCGGCGTACGCGCTGGAGACGCGCGCGCCCTGCCAGCCGAGCGCCTGGGCGATCGAGGCACCGGCGACGAAGCCCGGGTAGCCGTTGCGGATCGTGTCCGCGCCGGCGACGTACTGGATGTCGGTCCACGCGACGCCCGCGTCCGCGAGCGCCGCGCGCGCGGCGTGCACGCCGTACTCGATGAAGCTGCGCCCCCACTTGCCCCAGGGATGCATGCCGGCGCCGAGGACCGCCACGTCCTTGCTCATGCGCGAACCTCCGACCGGAGGGGCTTCCACTTCCACACGACGTGCTCGCCCTCGTCGTCGGTGAACAGCACGTCGACCACCAGCTCCACCGGCTGCCCGACCTTGAGGTCGTCGACGCCGACACCGTCGACCACCTGGCCGAGCACCACCACGCGCTCGGCCTCGAGCTCCACCGCCGCAAGCGCGAACGGCACGTGGGGGTCTGCGGTCGGCACGTAGGGCGCGGGCGGCTGGTAGCGCGCGTCGGTGTAGGACCAGATGCGGCCGTGCCGCGACAGCGGTACGCCGGCCACCTGCTCGCCCGCGCACGTCGGGTCCGGGCACGAGCCGGCCTTCGGCGGGAACACGACCGTGGCGCACGTGGAGCAGCGGCTGCCCAGCAGCACGGGCGCATCGTCGTCGGTGAACCAGCCCTCGACAGCAGGGATGCGGGCCATGCGAGGAGGCTAGCCGGAAAGACCTGACGGGTCGTCAGGTCTAGCCTCCTTGCTCGTGGATCTGACCGAGTCGCCGGAGGAGCAGGCGTTCCGCGCCGAGGCCCGGGCGTGGCTCGCCGCCAACAAGCCGGAGCTCCCGATGCCGCCGGGTGACAGCGCGGCCGGGTTCGGCGTGCACCGCGACTGGGAGCGCACGCTGTTCGACGCCGGTTGGGCGGTGGTCTCCTGGCCGCGCGAGTACGGCGGGCGCGACGCGTCGCTGTGGGAGTGGCTGATCTTCGAGGAGGAGTACTACCGCGCCGGCCTGCCGCAGCGCGTCGCGCAGAACGGCATCTTCCTGCTCGCGCCGACGCTGTTCGAGCTCGGCACGCAGGACCAGAAAGACCGCATCCTGCGGCGGATGGCCGGCGTCGAGGACCTGTGGTGCCAGGGGTGGTCGGAGCCCGGCGCCGGCAGCGACCTCGCCTCCCTCACGTCCCGCGCCGAGCGCGACGACGAACGCGGCGGCTGGCGGCTGTTCGGCCAGAAGACCTGGACCACGCGCGGCGCGTTCTGCTCGCACCTGTTCGGCCTGTTCCGCACCGACCCGGCAGCCGAGCGGCACCGCGGCCTCACCTACTTCCTGCTCGACCTCGACCAGCCCGAGTGCACCGTCCGGCCCGTCGACAAGCTCGACGGCGAGGCGGGCTTCGCCGAGGTCTTCCTCGACGGCGCCTTCGTGCCCGACCGCGACGTGCTCGGCGGTGTCGGGGACGGCTGGGCGGTCGCGATGGCGACCACGGGCTCCGAGCGGGGCCTCTCGCTGCGCTCCCCGGGGCGGTTCGTGGCGGTCGTCGACCGGCTCATCGCGCGCTACCGGGAGCAGGACGCGGCCGGCCTGGTCGAGGACCCGTCGCTGCGCGAGGAGGTGGCCGACGGCTGGATGGCCGCCCAGGCCTACAAGCTCGCCACCGACGTGACGGTCACCCGGCTCGCCGAGGGCGCGACGATGGGTCCCGAGTCGAGCCTGTCCAAGGTGTGGTGGTCCGAGATGGACATCGCGCTGCACGAGACCGCGCTGCGCCTCGCCGGCGCCGACTCCAACCTCGACGACGAGTGGGCCCGTGGCTTCGAGTTCAGCCTCTCGGGTCCCATCTACGCGGGGACCAACGAGATCCAGCGCAACGTGATCGCCGAGCGCGTGCTCGGCCTGCCGCGGAAGTAGGCCGCGATGCGCTTCGCCCCCACCGACGACCAGCGCGCGTTGCGCGAGGCCGTGCGCGACCTGTTCGCCGACCGCTGCCCGCCCGCTTCCGTGCGGAAGGCCTGGGAGACAGACGGTCCCGCGTTCGACACCGAGCTCTGGAACCAGCTGGCCGACATGGGTGTCCTGGGCCTGCTCGCCCCTGAGGGCGCGGGTGGGCTCGGCCTGTCGGAGGTCGAGGGCGTGCTCGTGCTCGAGGAGGCGGGCTACGCAGGGCTCCCCGCCCCGCTCGCCGAGCACATGTTCGTCGCGACGACGGCGCTCGCAGCGGCCGGCACACCGGGCTCGGACCATCCCGGGGAGCTCCTCGCGGCGATGGCGGCCGGCGAACAGGTCGCCACCGCGGCACTGCCCGGTGCGGCGGTCGCGTTCGCCGACGTCGCCGATGTGCTGGTGCAGGCCCGGGGCGGCGTCGTCCACGCGGTACGCCTCTCGCAGGCCGACGTCGTGCTGCGCGAGACCGTCGACAAGGCCTACCGGACCGCGGGCGTCACCTGGCACCAGGGCATGGGGTTCGAGGCATCCGACGCGGACCTGCTCGCCGCGCACGGCGCGCTCGCGGCGGCCGCGCAGCTCGTCGGCCTCTCGGTGCGGCTGCTCGAGCTCGCCGTCGCGCACGTGAAGGTGCGCACGCAGTTCGGCGTCCCGATCGGCTCGCAGCAGGCCGTGAAGCACCACCTCGCCAATGTGCGGCTCGGCATCGAGTACGCGCGGCCGGTCGTGTGGCGAGCCGCGTACGGGCTCGCGCACCGCGAAGCCACCGCCGCGCGCGACTGCTCGTTCGCCAAGGTCTACGCGGGCAACGCGGCGTGGACCGCCGCGAAGAGCTCGCTGCAGTGCCACGGCGCCATCGGCTACTCCGCCGAGCACGACCTCCACCTGTTCCTGAAGCGGGTGTGGGCGCTCGACGCCGCGTGGGGCACTCGCGCGAAGCACCGCCGGGTCGTCGCCGACGCCGTCGTCGGCTGACCCCGTCCCCCACATCAGTGAACTTCAGGGATTCGTCAGCCCGAGCCAAGGCCCGTGCCGCACTGTAGGTGCATGAGCACCGCACTGATCGTCATCGGGATCACGCTGATGGTCGTGCTCGCGCTGTCAGACCTGTTGCTGCACCGGCACTGAGGGCACCGCCCGCGGGGCGACCAGTGCGACGCCCGCGAGGAGCACGGCCGGCACGACGAGCGCCCACGAGAGGCCGAGCAGCTCCGACAGCCCGCCGATCAACGGCGGCCCGACCATGATCCCCACGTAGCCGGCACTGCCGACGTCGGCCACCGAGGCGCCGTGGGCGTCGCCATCGATGTCGCCCGCGGCGCCGAACATGAGCGGCACGATGATCGACAGCCCGGCACCGAGCACGCCGAACGCGAGCGCGGCCGGGACGGGGTAGGGCAGCAACGCCGCCACCGCGAGCGATGCCGCGGCGAGCAGTGCGCCCGTCCGCACCACGCCCGCCCGTCCCCAGCGGTCGGTCGCGTGATCGCCGGCGAAGCGCCCGATGCTCATCGTCACGTTGAACGCGACGTAGCCGAGCGGCGCCAGCGCCGTCGAGGCGTGCCGGTCACGGTGCAGCAGCACCCCGCTCCAGTCGGCCGTCGCCCCTTCGGTCATGAAGCCGACGAAGCACATCGCCGCGAGGAGGGCGACGAGCCGCTTCGGCCGGTTCGTCCGCCGTTCGTGGTGCGGCGTCTCGGCCACGCCGTCGGCGAGGAGGTCCGGCCACGACGCGAAGCCCAGCGCGATCAGGGCAACCGCGCCCCACCCGAACGACGCCGGCGCCGACACGTCCTGCGTCGCCAGCAGCGCGACCCCGGCCGAACCGCCGAGGGCCCCGATGCTGAACAGCGCGTGCAGCCCGTTGATGACCGACCGGCCGGCGCGCTGCTCCACCGCGTTGCCGTGCACGTTCATCGCACCGTCGAGCAGGCCGGCGGTGACGCCGAACGCGACCAGCGCCAGGACGAGCCCCGTCTCGGAGCGCCCGGCCACCGCCACCGCGGCCGCGAACAGCGTCGCCGGGAACGCGATCACCGACGCGCGGACGGTCGCGCGCAGACCGAGGCGGGCGACCACGGCGGGCATGGCGCGGATGCCGACGAACGCCGCGGCCGTCAGGGCGAGCAGGGTCAGGCCGAGCGCGCCGTCGGACAGGTCGAGGCGTCGTTGCACCTCGGGGATGCGGCCGACCCAGACGCCGAACGTGCCGCCGCTGACGGCGAAGACGAGTCCGCCCGCGATCGCCGCCCGGCGCAGCTCCGAGCGCACGACCCGACGCTAGTCAGCTCGTGAGGACGTGACGTCCTTCAGGAGAGAGGTGGAGCATGGTGATCGCGTTCTTGCGCGTGATCTTCTCGATCTGCTCGCGCGAGAGCTTCTTCATCTGCTCCTCGGCGACGGAGCGCGTGTTCGGCCACGTGGAGTCCGAGTGCGGGTAGTCGCTCTCGTAGGTGACGTTGTCCTCGCCGATCGCCTCGAGGTTCTCCAGGCCGAACGCGTCGGAGAAGAAGCACCCGTAGATGTGCTCGCGGAAGAGCTCGGACGGCGGGCGGTGCACCTTGTCGGCGACGCCGCCCCAGCCGCGGTTCTCCTCCCACACGATGTCCGCGCGCTCGAGGACGTAGGGGATCCAGCCGATCTGGCCCTCGGAGTAGGCGATCTTCAGGTCGGTGTGCCGCTCGAAGACGCCGCTCATCAGCCAGTCGACCATCGAGAAGCAGGCGTTCGCGAACGTCAGCGTGGAGCCGACCGCCGGCGGCGCGTCGGCCGAGGTCGACGGCATCTTCGAGCCGCTGCCGATGTGCATGTTGATGACCGTGCCGGTCTCGGCGCACGCCTGGAAGAAGGGCTCCCAGAAGCCGTCCTTGTCGTGGATGGACGGCAGGCCGAGGTTCGGCGGGATCTCGCTGAAGCAGACCGCGCGCACACCGCGCGCCGCGTTGCGCCGCACCTCCTCGGCGGCGAGGTTCGCGTCCCACAGCGGCACGATGATCAGCGGGATGAGGCGGCCGTCGGACGGCCCGCACCACTCCTCGACCATCCAGTCGTTGTAGGCCTTGACGCACAGCAGGCCGAGGTCGCGGTCCTTCGCCTCGGTGAACGTCTGGCCGCAGAAGCGCGGGAACGTGGGGAAGCAGAGCGAGGACTCGAGCCAGTTCGTGTCCATGTCCTCGAGCCGCTCGGGCACCGACCATGCGCCCTTGCGCATGTCGTCGTAGGTGACCGAGCGCAGGTCGACCTCGTCGCGCGGGTAGCCCGCGGCGGCGTCGAGCCGCATCAGCGGACGGCGCAGCTCCTCGTAGAACCACCAGTCGACGTCCGGGCCGGTGCCGGGCTCGCCGACCTTCACGGTGAGCTTGCCGCCGACGAACGTCAGCTCCCCGAGCGGGCGGCGCACGACGCGCGGCCCGACCTCCTTGTACTTCTCGGGCAGCCGGTCCTGCCAGACGTTCGGAGGCTCGACCACGTGGTCGTCGACGCTGATGATCTTCGGGAACTCATCCACGCGGCCATGCTAGAACAGGTTCTAGTTTTCCGATAGGCCACGGAGCGTGCCCGGTGCGTAGGCCTCGGGGGCGGCCGCGTACAGCCAGCTGGGCCACTGGTCCGCCCCGTGCAACGTCAGCGCGGTGCCGCTGACGTAGGACGCGGCGTCGCTGGACAGCCACGCCACCGCCCGGGCCACGTCCTCCACGGTCGCCATGCGGCCGAGCGGCACGGTGCGGGCGATGGCCTCGGCGCGCTCCGCGCCGCCGTAGTGGTCGTCGGAGTCCGGCGTGCGGATCAGGCCGACGATCACCGAGGCGAGCCGCACCTTGGGCGCCCACTCGATGGCGAGCGAGCCGACCAGGTGGTGCAGGCCGGCCTTGGCCGCGCCGTACACCGCGGAGCCGGGCGACGGGCGCACGCCGGAGACGCTGCCGATCATCACGATGACGCCGCCGCTGTCCTGCCGCTGCATCACGGTGTTCGCCGCCTGCGCCACGTGGATGCCGGCGAGCAGGTTGAGCCCGATGACCTTCTCGGCGAAGCGCGGCGATGCGGTGGCGGCGTCGCTCGGCGGGGCTCCCCCCGCGTTGTGCACGCACACGTCGAGCCGGCCGTGCTCGGCGACGACCGCGTCGACCAGCGCCTTCACCTGCTCGGCGTCCCGCACGTCGCACGTGTGGAACGTCGCGGTGCGCCCGGCGGCGGTGGGCAGGTTCCCGACCTCGGAGCGTCCGCAGACGACGACAGTCGCGCCTTCGGCGAGCAGCTCGGCGGCGATGGCCGCACCGATGCCTTTGGTCCCACCCGTGACGAGCGCGACGTGACCCTCGTGTGCCATGTTCCCCTACAGTTGCGCCGAAACCTGACGGTCCGTCAGAAAGTAGTCCTCGTGCCCATCACATCCAGTGTCGACGAGCGTGGCATCGCGCAGGTGGTCGTCGACATGCCCCCGGTCAACGCGCTCACCGTCGCCGGCTGGTTCGAGCTCGCCGACGCCATCACGGCCGCCGGTCGCAACCCCGAGGTGCGGGTCGTCGTGCTCGCCTCCGAAGGTCGGGGCTTCAACGCGGGCGTCGACATCAAGGAGATGCAGAGCACCGAGGGCTTCGACGCGCTCATCGGCGCGAACAAGGGCTGCTACGCCGCGTTCGCCGCGGTGTACGAGTGCGAGGTCCCGGTCATCGCCGCCGTGAACGGCTTCTGCCTCGGCGGCGGCATCGGGCTCGTCGGCAACGCCGACATCATCGTGGCCAGCGACGACGCGACGTTCGGCCTGCCGGAGGTGGACCGCGGCGCGCTCGGCGCCGCGACGCACCTCGCGCGGCTCGTCCCGCAGCACCTCATGCGCCAGATGGTCTTCACCGCGAAGCCGGTGACCGCGCAGGTGCTCGAGCACCACGGCTCCGTGGCGGCGGTGGTCCCCCGCGATCAGCTGCGCGCCAAGGCGCTGGAGATCGCCGCGGACATCGCGGCCAAGAACCCGACCGTCATCCGCGCCGCGAAGGCGTGTCTCAACGGGATCGACCCGGTCGACGTGAAGCGCTCGTACCGGTTCGAGCAGGGCTTCACGTTCGAGCTCAACCTCTCCGGCGTGGCCGACGAGCAGCGCGACGCGTTCGTCGAGAAGCGTGATGTCGGGCCCGGTCGGACGGACAAGAGCCGATGAACCTGCCGTCGTTGAGGAACAAGGTGATGACGGCCGAGGACGTCGTCGCGCAGCTGCGCTCGGGCATGACGCTCGGCATCGGTGGGTGGGGTCCGCGGCGCAAGCCGATGTCGCTGGTGCGCGCCATCCTCCGCAGCGACCTGAAGGACCTGACGGTGGTCTCCTACGGCGGCCCGGACGTCGGGATGCTCTGCGCCGCAGGGAAGATCAAGAAGCTCGTGTACGCGTTCGTGTCGCTCGACTCGATCCCGCTGGAGCCGCACTTCCAGAAGACCCGGCAGGCCGGAGCGATCGAGTCCGTCGAGTACGACGAAGGCATGTTCCAGTGGGGCCTGCTCGCCGCCGCACACCGGCTGCCGTTCCTGCCCATCCGCGCCGGCCTCGGCAGCGACGTTCAGGCCCGCACCCCGGGTCTCAAGACAGTGACGTCTCCCTACCCCGGCCCGGACGGAGTCGCCGAGGAGCTCATGGCGATGCCGGCGCTCACGCTCGACGCCGCGCTGGTGCACGTGAACCGCGCCGACACCGCGGGCAACGGCCAGATCCTCGACCGCGACCCCTACTTCGACGACCTGTTCTGCATGGCCGCGGAGAAGGCGTACGTGTCGGCGGAGAAGGTCGTCGCGCCCGGTGAGCTGCCGAACGAGGGCCCGATCAAGGACATCCGCGTCCTGCGGCTCTTCACCGACGGGGTCGTCGAGGCACCGCTCGGCGCTCACCCGACGCAGTGCGACCCCGACTACCAGCGCGACGAAGCGGCGCAGAAGGCCTACGCCGCGACGGCCGAGTCCGACGAGGCGTGGACCGAGTACGTGAAGACCTACGTCGACGCCGGCGAGGACGCGTACCGCGCCGCGTTCAGCGGGAGCGCGGCATGAGTGCTGCCTCTGATCCAGGTGCAGCGACGCGCGCGGAGGTCGTCGCGACCGCGATCGCGGACACGTTCCGCGACGACCGCGAGATCCTCGCCTCCCCCATCGGCCTCCTGCCCGGCGTGGGCGCGCGCCTGGCCAAGCTGACGACGTCGCCGCAGCTGCTGCTCTCCGACGGCCAGGCCTACGGCGCCCTCGACCCGTGGAGCAAGACGCCGCAGGTCGAGAGCTGGATCAGCTACCGCACGGTCTTCGACATCGTCGCGTCCGGTGCGCGGCACGTGATGATGGGCGCCAACCAGATCGGCCGGTGGGGCGACCAGAACCTCAACGCGTTCGGCGACCCCGCCAAGCCCTCACGGCAGCTGCTCGGCATGCGGGGCGCCCCGGGCAACACGGTGAACCACACGACGAGCTACTGGATCCCGCGGCACTCGGCGCGCGTCTTCGTCGAGCCGGTCGACACCGTCAGCGGCGTCGGCTACCGCCGCGCGGAGGCGGCGGGAGCGGCGGCCACCCGCTTCCACGAGCTGCGCCACGTGGTCACCAACCTCGCGGTGCTCGACTTCGAGACCCCGGACCACGCCATGCGCATCCGCTCCGTGCACCCGTGGAGCAGCCTCGAGGAGGTGGTGGGGCAGACCGGCTTCGAGCTCGTCGTGCCGGCCGACGTGCCCACGTCGCGCGTGCCCACCGATGAGGAGCTGCAGATCATCCGGGAGGTCGTCGACCCGCGCGGCACCCGCGACCGCGAGGTTCCGCCGGCATGACGCACCCGGCGCTGCAGACGCGCTTCACCGAGCTCGTCGGCGTGCAGCACCCGATCGTGCAGACCGGCATGGGCTGGGTCGCCGGCCCGCGCCTCGTCGCCGCCACCGCCAACGCAGGAGCGCTCGGCATCATCGCCGGCGCGACGATGAGCCTCGAGCAGCTCACGTCCGCGGTGCGTGAGGTGAAGGACCGCACCGGCAACCCGTTCGGCGTGAACCTGCGTGCGGATGCTCCCGACGCGATGGACCGCGCCGAGATGCTCATCAAGGAAGGCGTGAAGGTCGCGTCCTTCGCGCTCGCCCCGGACAAGGCACTGATCCAGCGGCTCAAGGACGCCGGCATCGTCACGATGCCGAGCGTCGGCGCGAAGCGGCACGCGGAGAAGGTCGCGCAGTGGGGCGTCGACGCCGTGATCGTGCAGGGCGGTGAGGGCGGCGGTCACACGGGTTCCGTGCCGACGACGCTGCTGCTCCCGTCCGTGGTCGACGCGGTCGGCGAGGAGCTCTGCGTCGTCGCGGCCGGCGGATTCTTCGACGGCCGTGGTCTCGTCGCCGCGCTCGCCTACGGCGCCCAGGCCGTCGCGATGGGCACCCGCTTCCTGCTGACCAAGGACTCGACCGTCGGCGACGCGGTGAAGGACGTCTACCTGCAGACCCCCGTCACCGGCACGGTGGTCACCACACAGGTCGACGGCGTGCCGCACCGCGTGCTGCGCACCGAGCTCGTCGACAAGCTCGAGCGGCTCGGTGGGCCGCGCAAGTACACCAACGCGGCGCGCAACGCGCTCAGGTTCAAGAAGGAGTCGGGCACGCCCTGGAGCGCGATCATCCGCGAGGGCCGGTCGATGAAGAAGACGCACGAGCTGTCGTGGAGCCAGGTGATCATGGCCGCGAACACCCCCATGCTGCTGAAGGCGTCGATGGTCGATGGCCGCCCCGACCTCGGCGTGATGTCGACCGGGCAGGTCGTCGGCCTGATCGAGGAGCTTCCGACCGTCGACGAGCTCGTCACCCGCATCATCACCGAGGCCACCGAGGTCCTGTCGCGCCTCCGTTGATCGGGCGTGGTGCGCCCGACCCCTCAGCCGGTGGGTCGGGTTCGCGATGATTGTCCGGACTTGTCCAGCACCCCCGCTGTGCCGAGCCAGGAGCTCATCGATGACGATGCGCCGCCCCCAGGTGCTGTCCTTCCTCGCCGCGACGATGCTCGTCACGGCCCCGGTCGCCTACGCGGTCAGCGATGGTGACTACAGCTCTGCGAAGCAGGGCTGCACCGGCAACGCCGACAACAGCGACCACCCGACGCGGAGCGAGGACGGGTGCTACGCCCTGACGGTCTGGGTCGCCGACCGCACCCATCGCTTCGTGCAGGTGGGCGTCCCGCAGACGCCGGACGGGACGAGTGCCCACGCCGTCGACCTGTGCATCGACGTGACCGGGACGATGAAGTGCGTCCGCGTCGACAAGTCGGGGAGCTATCAGCAGCTGCCCGACCGGCCCGGCACCCCGATCACGCCCCCCGCGAGCCCGGCCGACGCGCAGCTGCACGTGTACTTCGGCGCCGATGACAACCTCGACGGCGGTGAGCACGACAGCTCGGAGCAGGTGAGCAACGGCGCGAGCGACGGTGGCGGCATCCAGGCCAACGTGGTGCCGACGACCGCGGTGAGCTGGCTGTCCGACATCCTGACGCTCAACACGTCCGGCCTGCTCACCCACCCCCTGCCCGTCGCCGACGCGGGCACCGGCGCGTGCGCCGACGGCCTGTGCTTCTCCATCCAGACGCAGCGCCGGGTCGCCTACACCGCGGGGGGCAAGAAGCCGCCCAAGCGCAGCGCCGCGGACTACGACGGCCACACCTGGGATCCGCCGACCTGCGCCGGCCCGAGCGACTCGACCGCGGACTGCGGCGGGCATTCCATGGCGTGGTGGCACACGCACAACCAGACGACCTACGTCGAGCCGGGCATCCAGATCTATGAGGACCCGGACCCGCAGGCGTCGCCGATCGGCCCGTACCCGCTGCCCGCCTTCTACATCGGCACGTGCGGCCTCGTCGTCGGCGGCGGTTCGGCGCCGGCGTTCCCCGCGTCGCCGTTCACGAACAACAGCGGCCAGATCGACGTCGAGACCGGCTGCTGAAGGTGCTGCGCCGGGCCGGCGCACTCGTGGCCGTGGCCACGACGCTCGCCGTCACATCCGTGTCCGGGACGGCCGCACCGCCGCCCGTCGCGGGCTGCCACACATGGACAACGTTCGGGCACGACCCGCACCACGGCTTCGCGGTGCCCGCCGGCTGCGCACAGGTCGACCGCTCGACCGTCGCGCGGCTCGTCCCCGCGTGGTTCCACCCCATGAAGGACTCGATCACCGCGTCCCCCACCGTCGTCGACGGCACCGTGTACGTCGGGAGCTGGGACGGCACGTTCGTCGCGCTCGACGCCGCGACCGGTGCGCAGCGCTGGTCCTTCCGCATCACCCAGCACGCGCCCACCGCGTTCGGCCGCATCGTGTCGACCGCGTCGGTGAGCGACTGGCGCACGCCGTCCGGCGCCCTGCGCCGGGTCGTCGTGTTCGGCGGCGCGTCGACGGTGTGGGTGCTCGACGCGGCCACCGGCCACGAGCTCGCGTCGCTCGACCTCGATCCGCGCACGCCGGCCCTGCGGGCGCAGCAGGAGGCCGGCGCCGACGCTCCGGTCGTCGAGGTGGAGTCCTCCCCGGTCCTCGCGACGATCGGCACCCTGCGCCGGTTCTTCGTCGGGCTGGACGTGCACGACCACCCCGCGGTCGGCCGCACCGGCATCGTGTCGTTGGCGCTGCACCCGGCGGACGGCGACCACTGGTCGCTCATCCCGGTGTGGAAGCTCGACGCCGAGACCGGTCGGACGTATCGCGGCACCCACGCGCTCACGCAGGGATCCGGTCAGGGACGGGGGTGCGGCGGCGTGTGGTCGTCGCCGGCGGTCGACGCGCCGAGCCGCACGGTCGTGTTCGGCACGGCGAGCTGCAGCCACCCCGCGGACCAGATCAAGGCGAACGAGAACTACGAGGAGAGCATGGTCGCGGTGGACGCCGTGACCGGGAAGCTCCGCTGGCGCTACCGGCCCGGCGACGCGCTCGCGTCCGACGCCGCTCGCGTCGCCGACGCGAACCGCGACGCGGACTTCGGTGCCTCGCCGAACATCTTCAGCATCGGCGGGCACCTCGTCGTCGGCGAGGGCCGCAAGAGCGGTGAGTACGTCGTGCGCGACCTGCGCACCGGCGCCCCGGTGAGCGTCACCGCGGTCGGCACCGAGGGCCAGGTGTCGGACGGCTTCGGCATCGGCGGGTTCCTCGGGACCACCGCGGTCGGCGGGACGGCCGCCGCGCCCGTCGTCGTGGGCGCGACCGCGATCCCGTTCCCGCGCAGCGCCGACGAGGTCGTCCCCGACACCGCGGCCGTCCACGCGGTCGACCCGCGCACCGGCAAGCAGCTGTGGTCCTACCGCCTCGCCGGGCCGTCGTACGCGCCGACGAGCATCAGCGGCGGCGTCGCCTTCGTGCCGGACACGACGACGTCATCGCTGCTCGCCATCGACGTCACGACCGGGCTTCCGCTCTGGGCCGCACCGGTCGTCGGTCCCCCGTCATCGGGGGCCGTCGTCGCCGGCGACCTCGTCGTCCTCGGCACCGGCACGCGCGAGACCGACCTCGAGTACAAGGCGGTCAACAGCTCGTTGCAGGACGCGCTCGCCGGGAGCGTCGGCGAGTCCCCGTTGTCACCGATCTCCGGCGTGCAGGCGTTCCGGCTCGCGCCGCTCTGACCTCAGGCGCGCGGGCGCCACCGCTTCCACAGCGCCGCGGCGGCCGCGCGCGGCTTCTGCTCCCACCAGAGCTCGACGTCGACCGTGATCGTCGAGTCGTCGGCGCTCGTCACCTGCGCCCGCAGGTCGACCGCCTCGAGCAGGGGGCTCGGGCGCAGGTAGCGCACGTCGAGCCCCGCCGTCACGAACGCGAGCGGCGCCCCTCCGAGCGGCTCCCACCCGTTGTCGTGCGCGCACAGCTGCGCGGCCGCCGCGCTGTGGCAGTCGAGCAGCGTCGCGATGATGCCGCCGTTCAGGAAGCCCACTCCGTTGTCGTGCTCGGGCCAGGGCAGGAACGTGGCCCGCATGTCATCGGGGGTGCCGAAGCTCTTGAGCTGCAGGCCCTTCGGGTTGCTCGGCCCGCACCCGAAGCACGGCAGGTCCGGGTACAGCCGGTCCTGCACCGCGAGGTCGCTCACGACCTCACCGTAAGCCGACCCCTGGCCGAGATCGGCTTTGTGACGGCCGTCCGGGCCGTTCAGCCGCCACAACGCCGATCTCGACCGGCGAGGTTGGCTCAGCCGAGGCGTTCGACGATGGTGACGTTGGCCTGGCCGCCGCCCTCGCACATGGTCTGCAGGCCGTAGCGGCCGCCGGTGCGCTCGAGCTGACCGACGAGCGTGGTCATCAGCCGGGCGCCGGTCGCGCCGAGCGGGTGGCCGAGCGCGATGGCGCCGCCGACCGGGTTGGTGCGCGCCGGGTCGGCGCCCGTCTCACGCAGCCAGGCGAGGACGACGGGCGCGAACGCCTCGTTGATCTCGATGGCATCGATGTCGGTGATCGACAGGCCGGTCTTCTTCAACGCGTACGCCGTTGCCGGGATGGGCGCCGACAGCATCTGGATCGGGTCGCCGCCGCGCGCGGAGATGTGGTGGATGCGCGCGCGCGGCGTGAGGTTGTGCTCCTTCACGGCGCGCTCGCTCGCGACGAGGATCGCGGCCGCACCGTCGCTGATCTGCGACGACACCGCGGCGGTGAGGCGACCGCCGTCGACGAGCGTCTTCAGGCCGGCCATCTTCTCGAGGGTCGTGTCGCGCCGCGGGCCTTCGTCGTCGTGCACGTCGTTGAGCGGCGCGATCTCGGCCTTGAAGTGACCCGCGTCGATCGCGGCGATCGCGCGCTGGTGCGACCCGTAGGCCCACTGCTCCATCTCGTCCCGCGAGATGTCCCACTGCTTCGCGATGCTCTCGGCGCCCGCGAACTGCGACACCTCCTGGTCGCCGTAGCGCTTGACCCAGCCGGTGGAGCCGCTGAACGGGTCGGTGAAGCCGAGCGGCTCGGCCGCCGTCATCGCCGACGAGATCGGGATCATGCTCATGTTCTGCACGCCGCCGGCCACGACGAGGTCGGAGACGCCGGCGAGCACGGCCTGCGCGGCGAAGCTCACGGCCTGCTGCGACGAGCCGCACTGGCGGTCGACCGTGACGCCCGGGACCTCCTCGGGCAGGCCGGCGGCGAGCCAGCAGGTGCGGGCGATGTCGCCCGCCTGCGGGCCGATGGAGTCGACGTTGCCGAAGATCACGTCCTCGACCGCGGCGGGGTCGATGCCGGTGCGGTCGATCAGGGCGCCAAGCGCGTGCGCGCCGAGGTCCGCGGGGTGGACCTGCGCGAGGCCGCCGTTGCGGCGACCCACGGGGGTCCGGACGAGATCAACGAGGTACGCCTCAGCCATGCCCCAAGTCTGACACCCCGTCAGGTGCGCGGCTCCCGCGGAGCGGGCGGACCGGCGTTCACCCCGCCGTCGATGAGGAACTCGCTGCCGGTGCAGTAGCTCGCCGCGTCGGACGCCACCCACAGCACCAGCTCGGCCACCTCCTCCGGCTTGCACATGCGGGTCAGCGCCGGCAGCGGCTGCGGGATCTGCGCGATGGACATCGCGTCCTCGCCGGCGATCATCGGTGTGATGACGCCGGACGGGTGCACCGAGTTGACCCGGATCTTGTAGCGGCCGAGCTCGGCCGCGGCGCTCTTGGTCATGCCGAGCACGGCCCACTTCGACGAGGTGTAGGCGATGGTGCCGGCGCCGCCCATCTTCGCGGCGACCGAGGAGATGTTGACGATCGAGCCCCGGCCGCGCTCGCGCATCGCCGGGACCGACTTCTGCATCCCGAGGAACGTGCCGGTGACGTTCACGGCGAGCACCTGCTCGAACGTCGCGAGCGGCATGGTCTCGACCATGCCGGCGCGCAGGACGCCGGCGTTGTTGACGAGGACGTCGAGGCCGCCGTACTGCGAGGTCGCCGTGGCGACGGCGGCGTCCCACGCGGCCGGGGCGGTGACGTCGAGCTCTACGTAGGTGGCGCCGGCGCCGATCTCCGCGGCGAGCGCGCGCCCCTCGTCGTGCAGCACGTCGCCGATGACGACCTGCGCACCCTCGGCGACGAACAGCTTCGCCTCCGCGGCCCCCATGCCGCGGGCCGCGCCGCTGATCAGCGCGACCTTGCCGTCGAGCCTGCCTGCCATCTGCTGTTCTCCGTCGTCAGGGATCGGGGTCGCTCAGGACTCGGTCAGCCGGACACCACGGACGTGGTGCGTGAGGTCACCCGCCAGGTCGGTGAGCACGACGCGCTGCGTGAAGCGCCAGCGGCCGTCGACCCGCGCGAAGCGATCGTGGTAGCGGCCGGCGAGGATCGTCTGCAGCGGCACCAGCCCCGGGACTGCCTGCAGCACAGCGAAGTACGACGTCGCGGTCGCGGTGCCGGCGTCCTCGTCGACGTCGATCACCAGGTTGGTGATCTGGTGCTTGGTGCACGGTGAGCCGTCGTGCCGGATGGTCGTGTGGCGCATCGCGTCGGCGATCTGCGCGTCGCGCTGCACGACGTAGCCGTCGGGCGTCGGCACCTCGTAGGTCGCACCGACGAAGAGCGCGCCGACGGTGTCGTAGTCCGCCGCGTCGACCGCCTCGGCGTAGCCGTGCACAAGAGCGGTGATCTCGTCCCGGGCGCTCACGAGGCGACGGCGGATCCCGGAGCGGCGACGCCCTCGCCCGATGCCCGCCCGACGGTCGCGGAGAGGAAGCGCTCGACACCGCGCACCACGTGCGCGGTGCGCACCGACGGGAACACCTCGAAGCCGTGCTGCGTGCCCGGCAGCTCCGCGTAGACGACGGTCGACGTCGAGATCTCGCGCAGCTTCTCGACGAGCAACCGCGCCTCGACCACGGGCACGAGGGTGTCGTGCGCGCCGTGGATGACGAAGAACGGCGGCGAGTCCGGCCGCACCTGGCGGATGGGCGAGTACGAGGCGTAGAGCTCGGGATCGTCCTGGTACCTCTTCTCGACGACCAGGCGGCCGAGCAGCTCCTCGCGGGTGCGGATGCTCTCCTTGTGGCCGGTGTCGCCGCAGATGTCGTAGACGCCGTAGAACGCGACGCACGCCCTGATGACGTCGACGTTGCGCAGCGCGACGAGGGAGCAGAGGTGCCCGCCGGCGGAGCCGCCGGTGATGACGATGTTGTCCGGGTCGCCGCCGTACTCGGCGATGTGCTCGCGCGTCCACGCGAGCGCGGCCTCCACGTCGGAGACCATGCCGCCCATCTTCGTCCTGGGGGCGAGGCGGTAGTTGGGCGCGACGCAGACCCAGCCGCGGGCCGCGAGGTGGTTCATGAGCGGCAGGCCCTGCTGGTCCTTAGTGCCGATGACCCAGCCGCCGCCGTGCACCTGCAGAAGCACCGGAGCGCCCTGCGGCCGGTCGTCGCGGTGGTAGACGTCGAGCAGGTGACGCTTGCCCGCGCCGTCGGCGTAGCGCACGTCCCGGTGCTTGGTCACGTGCGGCAGCTTCGGCCGGAACGGGATGGTCAGCTGGCGCCAGGGCACCCGCAGGTCGTTCGGCACCGGCTGGTCGAGCAGCGGACTGGCGTAGCGCTCACCCAGGCCGGCGACGAGCGCCTCGTCGATCACACCGCGCGCGCGGTCGGACTGCCGGATGAGCACGACCAGCCCGACGACGCTCAGCAGGTCGAGGCCGAGCCCCACCCAGCCGGCCCAGCCGTCGACCGCCCCGCCGATCGCGAACCCGATCGTGGCGAGCACCACGACCACGAGGTTGTGCGGCGCGAGCTCGGTCGTGAGCCAGCCGGCGAAGAAGACCGGCACCCCGAGGCCGCCCGCCTTCGCCAGTGGCCGCAGGCCGTTGAGCGTGAAGAGCGCACCCCCGACGGACAGCCCGAAGAACACCCACGTCAGCGCGCTCACACCGGCGATTCTGACACCCCGTCAGGCCGTCCGGCGGGCGGTGCGGTAGGCATGATCATCCGTTGCGCCGTTCGCCCCCCGTTGGCCCGGTTCGCGCGTACCGTTCCGGTGCGTGCGACAGATGAGCGGCCTCGACGCCACCTTCCTCTACACCGAGACGGGCGGCATGCACATGCACGTCGTCGGTGTCATGGTGTTCGACCCGTCGACGTCCACGGAGCCCTACTCCTTCGACCGCATCAAGGAGCTGGTCGCGTCCCGCCTCGCCGGCATGCCGCACTTCCGGCAGAAGCTCGCGATGGTGCCGCTGCGGCTGCACCACCCCGTGTGGGTGGACGACGAGGAGTTCGACCTCGACTTCCACATCCGCCGCGTGGCCTGCCCGAGCCCGGGCACGCTGGACGAGCTCGCCGGCGTCGCGGCCGACATCGCGAGCCGGCGCCTCGACCGCGACCACCCGCTGTGGCAGATGTACGTCGTCGAAGGTCTCGAGGACGGCCTCATCGGTGTGGTGATGAAGGTGCACCACAGCGCCACCGACGGCGTCTCCGGCGCGAGCCTGCTGGCCCAGCTGTTCGAGCTCGAGCCCGACCCGGCACCGCGAGAGCTCGCCGCGGTCGGAGAGCCCGCCCGCCGGCCCAGCGACCTCGCGCTCATCGGCTACGCGGTGTCGGAGTGGGCGCGGCACCCGATGCGCATCGCGAAGGTCGTGCCGTCGACCCTGATGGGAGCCACCAACCTCATCCGCACGCGCCGCGCCCGAACCGGGCGCGGGGGCATGGCCCTCCCGCTTACCGCCCCGCGCACACCGTTCAACGGCAACATCACGCCGCACCGCACGGTCGCGTTCGTCAACGTCCCGCTCGCCGACCTGAAGGCCATCAAGAACGCGTTCGGCACGACGCTGAACGACGTCGTGCTCACGGTCTCCGCCAGCGCGCTGCGCGACTACCTCGCGAAGCACGGCGAGCTGCCGGAGTCGTCGTTGCAGGCGTCGGTCCCGGTGTCGACGCACGGCGAGGGCGGCACCAAGAAGGGCGTCAACCAGATCTCGACGATGTTCGTCACGCTGGCGACCGACATCGAGGACCCGGTGGAGCGACTGCTCGCCATCCACGAGATGACGAACGGCGCGAAGGAGGACCACAAGGCGGTCGGTGCGCACCTGCTGCAGGAGTGGGCCGAGTTCGCCGCGCCGCTGACGTTCGGCCTCGCCGCGCGGCTCATCGCCAACCCCGCGGTCGCCGAGCGCCTCACGCCGTCGAACCTCGTCATCTCCAACGTGCCGGGACCGTCGTTCCCCCTGTACTTCGCGGGTGCCGAGCTCAAGGCGATGTACCCGCTCGGACCGCTGACCGCCGGCATGGGGCTGAACCTCACCGTGATGTCGCTGCGCGACAGCGTCGGGTTCGGCTTCATCGCCTGCCGCGAGCTGCTGCCCGACGTGCAGGACCTGGCCGCCTGCGTGCCGGCCGCGGTGGCCGAGCTGCTCGACGCGGCCCGCACCGCGGCCTGACCCGCCGTCACATCTGCGGGCGAACCCGGCGGTAGGGTTCGGCGCGTGTCGCCCCGAGGCGCAGCCGCGCGCGAACGCGCCGATGCCACCGACTCCGCACCCACCGAGCTGCGCGCGGCCGACGGTCGGGTGCCGGGCCGCCGTGGTCTCGCGACGCGGCAGCGGCTGCTCGACTGCACGGCGCGGTTGCTCGCCAACACCTCGTACCGCGATCTGAAGGTCACCGACATCAGCCGCGAGGCGGGCACATCGCCGGCCACCTTCTACCACTACTTCCCGGACATCGAGTCGGCCCTCACGGTGCTCGCGCAGGCCACGGCGGACCGCGGTGCGGAGCTGGCCGAGCTCGTCGGCGAGGAGCCGTGGAAGGGCACGGTCGGCTACGACGCGGCGCTGCGCCTCGTCGACGGCGTGCTCGTGTTCTGGGGCGAGAACGCCGCGGTGCTGCGCGTGGTCGACCTTCTCGCGAAGGAGGGCGACGAGGGCTTCCGGGCGATCCGCACGCGCATGCTCAACAGCACGACCCGCGCGCTCTCCGACGCGATCGTGAACCTCGGCGACAAGGGCAACGAGGACGTCGACGCGACCGCGATGGCCGCCGTGCTCGTCTCGATGCTCGCGCACGTCGCCGAGCACCAGCCGGGGCTCGAGGCCGCGCAGATCTCGGTCGACGGCCTGCGCGAGAGCATGGCGCGGCTCGTCTACGGCGGCGTCACCGGACGGCGCGTCGCGACTCCTCGCTGACCCCGCCGGCGCCGCTGCGCGGAGCGGCGCGGGGGTGCGGCATCGCGGTCGGGGCCGTCGGACCGCTCATCGCCACCCGGTCGGCCAGCGCGATCCCGCGGCACAGCAGGAGACCCAGCAAGGCGACCACGAGGTAACCCGTGACGCCCACCGCGATCCACAGCGCGACGCTCATGTTCGGCATCGTGCGCCATTTCCGGCCCAGTGCAAACACGCTGTGCCGCATGTCGCATCTTGACGCGACGTCAAGATGTGGGCCCGCTGTGCTGCTCGCGATGGCTGACCGCCCGGTCACCCGTCAGATGCCCACTGCTTCCGCGACGAGACCACGGCAGTGGGTCGCGTCACCGAGTACCAGGTCGGACGTCGTCGCGCGCTTGAGGTGCAGGTGCGCCACGTGCTCCCACGTGAAGCCGACGCCACCGTGCAGCTGGATCATCGCGCGCGCGACGTCGCGGTAGGCGCCGGCGCACACCGCCTTCGCGAGCGGACCCACTGCGCGCAGCTCGTCCGGATCTGACTGCGCGGTCCACGAGGCGCACAGCGCCGTCGCCTCGGCACCTTCCACGAGCACGGCGAGATCGGCGCAACGGTGCTGCAACGCTTGGAAGCTGCCGATGAGCCGGCCGAACTGCTCACGGGTGTTCATGTAGGCGACCGTCGTGTCGAGGCAGGCGCGCGCTCCACCCGCGCACTCGGCGGCGAGGAGCACGCGACCGATGTCCTGCGCACGGCGCACGAGGTCGGCATCGGAGGCCAACAGGCGCGCGCCACCGCTGCCGACGCCGATGTGCGCCTGGCGCCGGGTCTGGTCGAGCGTCATCACCGGGTTCACCGTCACCGCGCCCTTGCGGGTGTCGACGAGCAGCACCGCGTCGTCGATCGCGACGACGACGATGTCCGCGACGTGCCCGTCGAGCACGTGCTCGAGCGCCCCGGCCCCCGTGCCGGGGTCGCCGGCCCATGCGCCGTCGACGGCAACCGCGCCGCGCAGCTCTCCGGACGCGAGCCCCGGCAGCAGGGCGAGCGCATCGTCGTCGCCGGTCAGCGCGATCGCGGCGGCCGCCCACACCGTGCCGAGCAGCGGTACCGGCAGCACGACGCGGCCGATCTCGGACAGCGCGACGCAGAGGTCGATGAGATCGCCGCCCGCACCCCCGTGCTCCTCCGCGACGGCGAGCCCGGCGATCCCGAGCTGTCCGGTCAGGCGCTGCCAGACGTCGTCGTCATAGCCGCGGTCGGTCGCCATGGCGGCCCGGACCGCGGCGGGATCACCGTGCTCGGCGCAGAAGTCGCGGACGGCGGCGCGGAGCGCCTGCTGCTCAGGACTGAGCGAGGTCTGCACGAGAGGCAGTCTGCTCGGCCGCCTCGACGTCGGCGTCCACGCCCTCGAGCAGGTGGCCCATGCGCTCACGCTTCGCGCGCAGGTAGCGCACGTTCTCGGGCGTGACGCGGGTCGCGAGCGGCACCCGCTCGACGATGTCGATGCCGAAGCCGGCCAGACCGCCGTACTTCGCGGGGTTGTTCGTGAGCAACCGCACGGTGGTGACGCCGAGGTCGGCGAGGATGTGCGCGCCGATGCCGTACTCGCGCGAGTCGACCGGCAGGCCGAGCGCCTCGTTCGCGGCGACGGTGTCGAGGCCCTCGTCCTGGAGCCCGTACGCGCGCAGCTTGTGCCCGAGCCCGATGCCGCGGCCCTCATGCCCGCGGAGGTAGACGACGACGCCTTCGCCGGCCTCGCCCACCATGCGCAGCGCGGTCTGCAGCTGCGCGCCGCAGTCGCAGCGCTGCGAGGCGAAGACGTCACCGGTGAGGCACTCGGAGTGCACGCGGACGAGGACGCCACCCTTGCCCGCCGGCTCGCCCTTCACGAACGCGACGTGCTCCGCGCCGTCGAGCACGCCGGCGTAGGCGACCGCGGTGAACTCGCCGTGCTCGGTGGGGATGCGTGCGGCCGAGATGCGCTTCACCAGCGCCTCGTGCTGCCGGCGCCAGCGCACCAGCTGCGCGATGGAGATGAGCAGCAGGCCGTGCTCCGCGGCGAACGCGATGAGCTCAGGGAGGCGCGCCATCTCGCCGTCGGGCTTCACGACCTCGGACAGCACACCCGCCGGCATGCAGCCGGCCAGGCGGGCGAGGTCGACGCTCGCCTCGGTGTGGCCGGCGCGCTTGAGCACGCCGCCCGCGCGGGCGCGCAACGGGAAGATGTGGCCGGGCCGCACGAGGTCGCTGGGCCTGGTGTCCGGGTCGACGAGCGCGCGGATGGTCAGCGCGCGGTCCGATGCCGAGATGCCGGTGCTCGTGCCCTCGCGGGCGTCGACGGAGACGGTGAACGCGGTGCGCTGCGCCTCGTCGTTCGCCTCGTCGGGAACCATCAGCGGCAGGCCGAGCTCGTCGCAGCGCTCGGCCTCGAGCGCCACGCACACCACGCCGGACGTGTGCTTCACGAGGAAGGCGAGCGCCTCGGGCGTGGCCTTGTCGGCGGCGAGGATGAGGTCGCCCTCGTTCTCGCGGTCCTCGTCGTCGACGACGATCACGATCTCGCCGCGCGCGATGGCCGCGACGGCCGCCTCCACGGTGGCGAAGGACGCGCCTTCGATGGGGGTGACGACCTCGTCCTCCGTGGCCATGAGGAAATTAGAACACGTTCTAGTCGGAGGGGCAAGCCGGGCGGAGGTGACCCTCCTCACGGCCGCTCAGCGACTGCGCGGAAGGCCGAGGCCGCGCTCGGCGACGATGCCGCGCTGCACCTCGTGCGAGCCGCCGTAGATCGTGTCGCTGCGGGTGAACAGGTAGAGCCGCTGCCACTCGTCGAGCTCGTAGGGCTCGCCGTCGGCGACGGTGGCGCCCACGCCGAGCACGTCCATCGCGAGCTCGCCGAGCTGCTGGTGCCACGTGGCCCACAGGAGCTTCGACACCGACGCCTCGGTGCCCGGCGGCACGCCCGCCTCGGCGTTCCCGAGCGAGACCAGTGCGTGGTAGCGCATGACCCGCAGGCCGATCCACGCCTGCGCAAGGCGGTCGCGGACGAGCGGGTCGTCGGCCTTGCCGTTCTGCTTCGCGACGGCGCAGAGCGCGTCGAGCTCGCGCGCGAAGCCGACCTGCTGGCCGAGGGTCGCAACCCCGCGCTCGTAGCCGAGCAGCCCCATCGCCACGCGCCAGCCGTCGCCCGGCGCGCCGAGCATGTCGGCGGCGTTCGCGCGGGCACCGTCGAAGAACACCTCGTTGAACTCCGACGTGCCGGTGATCTGCACGATCGGCCGGACCACGATGCCGTCCTGGTGCATCGGCACGAGCAGGAACGACAACCCCGCGTGTTTTGATGATCCAGCCTTCGGGGCCTCGGAGTCCGTGCGGCACAGTACGAAGCACCAGTCGGCGACGTGCGCGAGCGACGTCCAGACCTTCTGTCCGGTGATCACCCACTCGTCGCCGTCGGGGACCGCCTTGGTGCGCACGTTCGCGAGGTCGCTGCCGGCTCCGGGCTCGCTGTAGCCCTGGCACCACAGCACCTCGCCGCTCTTCACACCGGGCAGGAAGCGGCGCTTCTGCTCGTCGGTGCCGAACGCGAGCACGGTCGGGGCGAGCAGGTACTCCCCCATGTGCCCGAGCCGTCCCGGGCCGCCGGCCCGCGCGTACTCCTCGTGGAAGACCACGTGCTCGGTGAGGGTCGCCGCGCGCCCGCCGTGCTCCTCGGGCCAGTCGATGCCTATCCAGCCGGCGGCGCCGAGGTGCTTCTCCCACGCGGCCCGTTCCTGCAGGTGCTCGTGCTCGCTGCCCGGTCCCCCGGTGCCGCGCACGTGCTTCCACTCACCCGAGAGCGACGTCTCGAGCCAGTCACGCACCTCGGCGCGGAACTGCTCGTCGCTCTCGCTGAAGCGCAGGTCGACGGTCACTTCGCGGCGGACCCCAGGTCGATCGGCAGCGAGATCCCGGTGATGTGACGGCCGGCGTCACTGCAGAGGAACAGGATCGCGTTGGTCACGTCGTCGGCCTGCGACCACGGCTCGGGCAGCAGGTTCATCTGGCTGAAGAACGGCGCGATGTCGTCGAGCGTCGGCTCCGTGAGGTCCGGCCGCATCATCGACGGCAGCACCGGGTTGTCGACCATCGGGGTGCGCACCGTGCCGGGGTGGATCGCGTTGACGCGGATTCCGAGGTGGCCCCACTCGTGGCAGGCCACCCGCAGCAGCCCCACGAGCCCGGTCTTGGACACACTGTAGCCGGGCAGCCCGCCCCACGAGCGCAGACCCATCAGCGAGCTGATGAGCACGACCGAGCCGCCCTGACCGCGCTCGACCATGCTGCGGCAGCCCGCGCGCAACGTGTTGAAGACGCCCGTGAGGTTGATGTCGATGAGCTCCTGCCACACCTCTTGCGGGGTGTCGAGCAGACCGCCCATGCCCTGGTTGACGCCGGCGTTGGCGATGACGACGTCGACGACCCCGAGCGCGGCAACGGCATCGTCCACCCCGTCGTTCAGTGCGACGTGGTCGCGCACGTCGACGACGTGGGTGCTCGTCTTGCCGCCCGCCTCGTTGACGAGGCGCTCGGTCTCCGCGAGGTCGCCGCGCGTGGCGCCGACGTAGCCCGTGCTGGGGATGTCCTGGCAGACGTCGACGAGGACGAGGTCCGCGCCCTCACGGGCGAACGCGACGGCGTGGTTGCGACCCTGCCCTCGCGCCGCGCCCGTGATGAGCACGACCTTGCCTTCGAACCGCCCAGCCATGGGCGGAACCTACTTCCCGATCTGTGCTTCGCGCTGACGCGTGGTCGAGTGGACCGGGTCCTTGTCGAACATCGGGATGATGTGCTTCCCGAAGGTCTCGACCGCCTCGACGGCGACATCGATCGGCATCGTGGTGGAGAGCATGCCGAACGTGAGCTGGTCGGCGCCGATGTTCTCGTACATCCGCACCGCGTTCTCGACCTCACCCGGGTCACCGATGCAGTAGAGGCCGCGCTTGATGCCCTCGTCGAGGATCTCGAGCGTGGGCTCCGGCAGGACGGCCGGCCACTGCGGCAGCCACGTCGGCTTCGGCATGGTGTCGAGCCACCGGTACACGAGCGTGTTCTGGTAGCCCATCGTGATGTTCGTGGCGATCTGGCGCGCGCGCTGGCTGTCCTCGAGGCACAGCATCTGGCTCGTCACCATGACGTTGTTGTTGATGTAGCCGCCGACCGGCTCGGCCTTGTCGATGTTCTTCTTGTAGATCTCGATGAGCGGGGCGAGCGTGTCCGGGTGGCCGTGCGCGAAGCACAGCACGCCGACGCCGAGCCGCGCCGCCTTCTCGAACGTGCCCGGGTTGCCGGCCGCGATCCACAGCGGCGGGTGCGGGTTCGTGTACGGCTTCGGCAGGATCTTGCGCTCGGGCATCGTGAAGAACTTGCCCTCGAAGGAGTAGTCGTCCTGCATCCACATCTTCGGCAGCTCGGGCAGGACCTCGTCGAACATCTCCTTGGTGAGGTCCATCTCGTTGATGCCGAAGCCCTTCTGCTCCGTCGACGAGGAACCCCGGCCCATGCCCAGCTCGAAGCGGCCGTTGGAGAGGTGGTCGAGCACGGCGACGCGCTCGGCGGTGCGCGCCGGGTGGTTCACGGGCGGCGTGATGTTGAAGATGCCGGAGCCGAGGTGGATGTTCTGCGTGAGGCCCGCGACGTAGGCGAGGAACGTCTCGTTCGACGACAGGTGCGAGTACTCGTCGAGGAAGTGGTGCTCGGTCGCCCACGTGTACTTGAAGCCGGCCTTGTCGGCGGCGATGACCCAGTTCACCTCATCACGCAGACGGTCGCGCTCTGCGTTGGGGTTGCCCTCGCGGAGCACCTTGGGCAGGTAGAGGCTGTTGAAGATGCCGAACTCCACGATCAGGCCCTTTCTCGGGTACACATGCTGACCTGACGGGACGTCAGATCTTCTTGGTCAACAACGGGAGACGTGCGGTGGGGCAGCTCGAGGGGTACGTCGCGGTGGTCACCGGCGCCGGGCAGGGCGTCGGTCACGGCATCGCGCTGGCCCTGGCCGACGAAGGCGCGGACGTCGCCGTGGTGGGCCGGACGCTGGAGAAGGTCGAGGCGGTGGCCGAGGAGGTGCGCGGCCGCGGCGTGCAGGCGATCGCGGTGGGCTGCGACGTGACGGACCGCACGCAGATCGACGCGGCGATCGAGCGCACGGTGAGCGAGCTCGGCCGGCTCGACATCCTCGTCAACAACGCGCAGTCCGTGGCGCTCGGCCCGGTGCTCGACATCAAGCCGGAGCACGCGGAGATGGTGTGGCGCAGCGGTTTCATGAACGCCCTGCACTGCATGCAGGCCGCGCACCCGCACCTGCTCGCCAGCGGCCGCGGCGCGATCGTCAACCTCGGCACCGGGTCCGCCCTGCGCCCGGACCCGGACGGCTACGCGCTCTACGCCGCGGTGAAGGAGGGCGTGCGCACGCTCTCGCGCGCGGCCGCGGTGGAGTGGGGCAGCGACGGCATCCGCGTGAACACGGTCATCCCGCTCGCCATGTCGCCCGGCTTCCAGCTCTGGAAGAAGTACATGCCGGAGGCGTTCGACGAGCTGGTCGCGACGGTGCCGCTGGGGCGCATCGGCGACTGCGAGACCGACATCGGCCGCGCGGTCGCGTGGCTCGCCGGCCCGGGCGCGGGCTACATCACCGGCACGACGCTGATGCTCGACGGCGGCCAGGCGTACCTGCGCTAGCTCGACGACGTTCGTCGCCGTCCGGGCACTAGCCATGGACGAGGTCGGCGATCTGCTTGAGCTGCTGCGGGTCGCGCACGCCCCCGACGAGGATCTGCGTCACGGGCGACGCGCGCCACACCTCGAGCCGCTCCTTGATGCGCTCGATCGGGCCGCACAGCGCGATGCCGTCGGCGAGGTCGTCGGGCACGGCCTTCACCGCGGCCTCGCGGTCACCGTCGAGGAACAGCCGCTGGATCTCGGCGGCCTCCTCCTCGAAGCCCATGCGGGACACCACGTCGTAGTGGAAGTTCACGTCCTTGGCGCCCATGCCGCCGATGTAGAACGCGAGCGTCCACTTGTTGACGGTGATCGCTTCCTCGACCGTGTCGCGGATGATGACCGTGACCGGGCAGGCGATCTCGAAGTCGCTCGGTGCGTTGCGCAGCGCGTTCGCGTACATCTGCTTCGAGCGCTCGGGGTGGTAGAAGATCGGCAGCCAGCCCTGCGCGATCTCCGTGCTCATCTCGACGTTCTTGAGCCCCTCGGCGCCGAGGTAGATCGGGATCGTGTCGCGCACCGGGTGCAGCGTCAGCTTGAGCGGCTTGCCGAGGTTCATGCCGCCCGGGTAGGGCAGCGGGTACTCGGCGGCGTCGTTGGTGACGAGCTCGCGGCGCCAGGCCTTGCGCAGGATGTCGACGTAGGCGCGGGTGCGCGCGAGCGGCTTCGGGAACGGCTGGCCGTACCAGCCCTCGACGACCTGCGGCCCGCTGACGCCGAGGCCGAGGCGCAGCCGCCCACCGGAGAGCGCGTCGAGCGTCGCGGCGGTCATCGCCATCGACGCGGGCGAGCGCGCGGACAGCTGCACGAGGCCGGTGCCGAGCCCGATCTTCGTCGTGCGGGCGCCGTACCAGGCGAGCGGGCTGATGGCGTCGGAGCCGTAGGCCTCGGCCGTCCAGACGCAGTCGTAGCCGCAGTCCTCCGCCGCCAGGACCGTCTCGGTGGCGTCGTCCGGCTTGGCCGCCCAGTAGCCGAGCATCAGCCCGACCTTCAGGTCCTGCGTCACGGGCGCTAGACTAGAACACGTTTCAGAAATCGGCTAGAACACGTTCCAGTCAGCCCCTATCGAGCTCGCAGGAGACCCCATGGGCACGCCCGTCATCGTCGAGGCCGTCCGCACCCCGATCGCCCGTCGCGGCAAGGCCCTCGCGGGCCTGCACCCGGCCGAGATCCTCGCCCACGCGCAGCTCGAGGTGATCAAGCGGGCCGGCATCGACGCCGCGCTCGTCGAGCAGGTCGTCGGCGGCTGCGTCAGCCAGGCGGGCCCGCAGGCCGCGAACGTCGCACGCAACGCCTGGCTCTGGGCCGGGCTCCCGCAGGAGACCGCGGCCACCACCGTCGACTGCCAGTGCGGCTCGTCGCAGCAGGCGGCCAACTTCATCCATGCGCTCATCACCGCCGGCACCATCGACGTCGGCATCGCCTGCGGCGTCGAGTCGATGACCCGCGTGCCGCTCGGCGCCAACGTGCCCCGCGAGCTCGGCGGCACCCGCCCGCCGTCCTGGACGCTCGACCTGCCCAACCAGTTCGAGGGCGCCGACCGCATCGCGCACGACAAGGGCATCAGTCGCGAGCAGCTCGACGAGTGGGGCGTCATCTCCCAGCAGCGCGCCAAGCGCGCGTGGGACGAGGGCCGGTTCGACCGCGAGGTCGCGCCGATGACCGTGCCGCTCGTCGACGCCGACGGCAAGCGCACCGAGGAGACGACGACCTTCAGCAAGGACGAGGGCCTGCGCGAGACCACCATCGAGGGCCTGCGCGCTCTCAAGCCGGTGGCGGAGGGCGGCTTCCACACCGCGGGAACCTCGTCGCAGATCAGCGACGGCGCTGCCGCCGTGCTGTTCATGGACTCGGACAAGGCGAAGGCGCTCGGCCTCAAGCCACGGGCTCGCATCGTGTCCGGCGTGCTCGTCGGTGACGAGCCGTACTACCACCTCAACGGTCCCGTCGCGGCCACCACGAAGGTGCTCGAGAAGGCCGGCATGAAGATCGGCGACATCGACCGGTTCGAGGTAAACGAGGCGTTCGGCGCAGTGCTGCTGTCGTGGGCCAAGTCGCACAACCCCGACATGGAGAAGGTCAACGTCAACGGCGGCGCGATCGCGCTCGGCCACCCGGTCGGCTCCACCGGCGCGCGCCTCATCACCACCGCGCTGCACGAGCTCGAGCGCACCGACGGCTCGACCGCGCTGATCTCGATGTGCGCCGGCGGCGCGCTCGCGACCGGCACGATCATCGAGCGCCTCTGATGGGAGAGCTCACCCCGGTCGACCAGCACGTCCTCGTCGAGAAGGACGGCCACATCCTCACCGTCACGCTGAACCGGCCGGAGGCGAAGAACGCCTTCTCCCCCAGCATGTTGGTCAAGATGAACGACGCCTGGGACCAGGTCGACGAGGACCCGGACATCCGCGTCGCGATCCTCACCGGCAACGGTGGCGTGTTCTGCGCCGGCGCCGACCTGAAGGCGATGAACGACACGCAGTCCGAGGACGCGGACGCCAAGCGGTTCCGCGCCGATACCGGCATGACGTGGAAGGCGCTGCTGCGCCATCGCCAGCTGACCAAGCCGCTCATCGCGGCGGTAGAGGGCCACGCGGTCGCCGGTGGCACCGAGATCCTGCAGGGCACCGACATCCGCGTCGCGGGCGAGAGCGCCACGTTCGGCGTCGTCGAGGTGACGCGTGCGCTGTTCCCGCTCGGCGGGTCGACCGTGCGGCTGCGCCGCCAGATCGGCTACACGAAGGCGGCCGAGCTGCTGCTCACCGGCGACACGATCAGCGCCACCGAGGCCGAGCGCATCGGCCTCATCGGCCACGTCGTGCCCGACGGCCAGGCGCTGGCGAAGGCGCGCGAGATCGCCGCGAAGATCTGCAAGAACGGCCCGCTCGCGGTGCAGGCGGTGAAGCGCTCGCTCGTCGAGACCGAGGGCCTCACCGAGGTCGAGGCGCTGAAGATCGAGATGGACATCGGCTTCAAGGTCTTCGGCACCAACGACGCGCGCGAGGGCACCCTCGCGTTCAAGGAGAAGCGCGAGCCCAACTACACCGGCACCTGATGGCGGAGTTCATCACGCACCCGATCGCCGGGGCCATCCCGGTGTCGGCGAACAGCCGCCGGTACGCCGAGCTGCTGCCGGCGCTCGAGCGGTTGGGTCAGGCCGCTCGAGACGTCGTCGACGCCGTGGTGAGCACCGTGATCGACGCCGAGGAGGCGGACGCGATCGCGCGCGACCTCTCGGCGATCGCGGCACGGCTGCAGGAGCACGCGCACGACGACTGGGTGCTCGTCACCGACGACCTCATGGGCCAGCGCGCGCCGCTCAACCCGGTCACCGGATCGGTGAACCCGTGGGCGATGCCGATGAAGGTCTCGGTGCTCGAGGACAAGAGCGTGCTCGGCGAGGTCACGCTGCGGCGCGTGCACGAAGGCCCGCCGGGCTGGGTGCACGGCGGCATCAGCGCGCTGCTGCTCGACCAGATCCTCGGCCACGCGACGGCCGCCGCCGGTCACCCCGCGATGACCGCCGGGCTGAACCTCCGCTACAAGCGCCCGACGCCCTACGGCGAGCCGCTGCGCATCACGGCGGAGTTCACCGGCACCGAGGGCCGCAAGATCCTCGCCGCCGGCCGCATCATGGCCGCCGACGGCTCGGTCTGCGTCGAGGCGACCGGCGTCTTCCTGCAGCCCCGCGAGCACACCCGCGCCGAGTACTTCCCGAACACCGAGGGCCCCATCACCGGCGACGTCTCCTGACGTCGGGGCCCGTTCTTCACCGTCCGGTGACGTTCGGGCCCCACGCTCGCCCGGCCGCACGAGTCTGGGGCCGAGCCTTCACCGTCCGGTGAACCTTGGGCCCCAGGGTCACTGACTCGGGCGATCCACAGGCCGCGCTCCCCTCGCCGGCACCCTCACCTCGCACCACCCAATCTGCGCGGATGACGTCGCTCCTCACGGCACAGCACGGGATCTTCCGGCGCGATCAAGCCGCACAGCTCGGCATCCACGCGCCGCACGGCGAACCCGCTGCGTCGCGCGTGCTGCCGAGCATCTACTCCGTCATCCCTCCACCGCTCTCGTGGGCCGCACGGCTGTCGGCCGCGGTCCTGTACGGAGGGCAAGACGCCGCGCTCGAAGCGCGAAGCGCGGCGGAGGTCTACCTGTGGCTGCCGGCCGACGTGCGTCACGCCGTCGAGCTGATGCTTCCGCACGATCGGAAGCGCCGATCGCGCGACTTCGTCAGCGCGCGACGCACGCGACTGCCGCTGTGGACTCGCGTGCGCGGGTTTCCCGTGACTGAGCCCGCGCGGACGATCATCGCGCTGGGCCGGTCGCTTCCCCCGCGTGAGCTCATCGCGGTGACCGCGACGGCGGTGCAGCGACGCGACCTGCGGTTGTCTGACTTGATAGCGCTCGCCGAGGCCCACCCGAACGTTCCCGGCGCTCGCGCCGCCCTTGCCGCCGCGGCAACGTTGTCCGGCGGCGAGGAGAGCCTGCCGGAGCACGACCTCACCGCGCTGCTCGCGACGACGTGGTTGCCGAAGCCTTTGCACCAGGTCGACGTCTTCGACGGGCACGAGCTCATCACGACCGCCGATCACTTCTGGATGCACCCGTTCGTCGCCGGGTACTACGACGGGCGCCCACACCTGTCGACGGTCGCGCAGGACGGCGACGCGATGAGGACCCTCCGCATCCGCGGGCTTGGCATCGAGCCGGTCCGGGTCACCGCTGCGGGCATGCGCAACCCGAGGTTCGTGGTGGAGGCGTTCGTCCAGGCGTTCCGAACGGCGACGGCGGCGAACCTCCCGCCCAGCCCGAGGTTGCAGCTCCGACATCGCGGCACGTGGATCTGGGGCCCGAACGTCACTGGACGGTGAACGTTCGGCCCCACCGCCACCCACGCCGGCGAGCGTGGGGCTCCCGGCTCACCGGACGGTGAACAACGGGCCCCAGGCCAAGGTCAGGCTTGGGCGCCGAGGGGGTCGCAGAGTCGGCAGGGCTTCATCGTGGCGGCTTGGGCGGTGGTGACGGTCTTGAGGTCGGTGCGGCCGGTGACGATGGAGCAGTCGGGGCGGTGCACCTGCGAACCGGTGCGGGTGGTGACGAGTGCGGGCGTGTTGATGGGGCGGGCGCCGGTGCCGGTGGGGATGAGCTGGCTCATGGCTTCCAGGGCGTCGAGCAGCCGGTCGGTGTCGCGGCGTTGGGCGGCGGCGGAGCGGACCATCCAGGCGCCGAAGTAGAGGAACCCGCCGGCGAAGATCAGGCCGAGGCCGAGGATGCCGCCGCTGATGACGTAGGGGGTCTGCTCGAAGCCGTAGGGGGTGTGGGACGCGCCGTACCAGCCGAGGATGATCGCGAGGATCCCGAGCGGGATGAGCACCGACCCGGCGATGAGCAGCACCATCTGCACGCGGTCCAGCCGGTCGCCCTGAGCGCTGCTCGCACGTACGGCGACGGGACGCGCACCCGCTCGCACCGCGCGCTGCGGTGCCGTGGGCGCATCCCCGATCACGCTGACCGCCATGTCATGCCCTCCCGCTCATCCGACTGCCAGCCTCTCGAGGTCCTTCTGTGGGCCGTGCTGTGGGTGGTGCTGTGGTGGTCATTGCTCGCGCAGGTTGGGCACGCCGACCGGCGCGCCGAGCTCGCAGCCCGCACCGCCGGCGCCGAGCGCGGCGAGGGCGAACCATCGCAGGCCCCAGCCGAGGAGGCCCGCGAGGGCCAGCGCGCCGACGACCAGGCCGGCGGGGACGCTCTTGCCCCCGGGCAGCGCGATGTCGTTGCCGGTGCTGGTGATCGGCTGCGTCGCGGGCGGCGCGACCGTCGGGGCCGGCCCGCCCGGCTCGATGCCGGTGCCCTCGTTCGACGGGGGCAGCACGCCCCCTCCGCTGCTGCCGGCCGGAGGGGTGCTGTTGGGCGGCACGGAGGCGGTGACGGTGGAGGGGGCGGAGGTGGGCGGGCCGAAGGCGCCGCCGTCGTTGAAGTCGTAGGCGGGGGAGGCGGTCGCGGTGACCGTGGCGTCACCGATGATGTAGACGATCTTCGGCGCGGCGGTCTCCAGGGCGTAGAGCGCCTCGGCGAGCTGGTTGGCCTGCGGGGGGAGCTGGCTCGCGACCTGGGTGATGACGTTGGCGATCACCGGGTTGGACAGCACCGTGTTGAGCTGCGTGGTGTCGACGGTGATCGTCATGCCCGATGCGGTGATCCCGGCGGTGGCCTTGTTGATGGTCTTCTTCACCGTCGGCGGGGCGACCGTGATGCCCAGCGTCGACAGCAGCGCGTTGCCGGTCGGTAGCACCGCCTGCAGCAGCGAGGGCAGTGTGGTGCCCGCCGCGTGCACGCCGGTGTCGTCGACGCTGAACTGCTGGCCGAGCACCGAGAAGCCGGTCACCGTGGTCGTGCCGGACGCGTCCCCGGTGGCGCCGTCGCTCTTGGCCGACAGCTTGGTGTCGACCGCGCCGACATCGATCACCCCACCGGCCAGCGTGATCCCGGCGGACTTCGCCTCGGTGCTCGCGGTGGCGAGGGTGTCGGTGGCGCTGGCCTTGCTGTCCGAGAGCGCGCCCTTCACCGCGGCCGCGTTGTCGATCGGGGACTGCCCGGCATAGGTCGAGGTCGCGGTCGCGCCCTTGTCGTCGGCGTGCGCGACCGAGTACGGGCCGGGGGCGTTGCCCATCGTCGCGTCCGGCGGGCCCGCCGGGTAGGTGGTGTTGGCCTGCACCGGGTAGGTGTTGCCGAAGATCTTCGCGGCGACGTCGGCCGGGATCGGCAGCGAACCGGTCAACGTCCCCACGATCGTGGAGTAGCCGTCCCCGACCGCCGCCCCCGGCCACAACGAGCTGGCCAGACCCCGGTTGGACGGGCCGGTGCTGGAACCGGCCTGGGAGTAGGACAGGTGCACCTCGGCCTGAGGATCGGCCGGGATGGGGATCGCCTGCTCGTAGAACTGCGTGGTCACCGGCGAGGACGACGCCAGCAACGTGAACCCCCCCAACGGCTTCGAAGCGGTCGCGGCGGCCGGGACCATCTGCCACGACAGGTGCCCGGACGTCGTCACCGGCGTCGTGACCCGCGCGTGCGCCCGCCCAGAGCGGTCGGCGGCGGTGACCGCCCCGGCCGGAAGCGCTGCGGGCAGCACGGCCAGACCGGCCACCCCGCACGCCGCGCCGAACGCGACGACGGTGACCAGCGCCCGACGGCGCGGGCTGGTCGGCCGGGTGGTCCGCCGGGTGGTCATGCGGCGCCCAGGTGGTAGGCCTCGGCGAGCGCGTCCTGGACGTCGGAGGGCTGGCCGATGGCGGTGACCCGGCCGTGGCTCATCACCACGGCGTAGTCGGACACGGCCAGCGCGGTGGTGGCGAACTGCTCGACGACCAGCACCGACACGCCTTCGGCGGCGAGCTGGGCGACCACCCGGTAGAGCTCCTCCACGATCAGCGGGGCCAGGCCCATGGACAGCTCGTCCAGCAGCAGCAGCGCGGGCTGGGTCGACAGCGCCCGGGCCATCGCCAGCATCTGCTGCTCACCACCGGACAGCGTCCCGGCCAGCTGGGAGCGCCGCTCGGCCAGCCGCGGGAACCGGGCGAACGCGGTCTCGCGCACCGCCTCCTCGCTCACCCCGGCGTAGGCGACCAGGCGCAGGTTGTCCGACACCGACAGGTTCGGGAAGATCCCGCGGCCTTCGGGGATCGTGCACAACCCGGCCCGGGCCAGCTTGTCCGGCGACGCGCCGTTGACGTGCTCACCGGCCAGGTGCACGTGCCCGGCCGTGGCCGGCACCAGCCCCGCGATGACCGACAACGTGGTGGTCTTGCCCGCCCCGTTCGGACCCAGCAACGCCACGACCGTGCCCTTCGGCACGACCAGGTCGACGCCGTGCAGCACCTCGATCCGCCCATAGGCCGCGTGCACGTCCATGAGCTCGAGCAGCGGGACGTTCGCCGCGCTCGGGTTCGGATCGAGCTCGCTCATACCTGGACCCCGAGGTAGGCCTCTTGGACCGCACGGTCCTGCTGGATCTGCGTCGGCGTGCCCGAGGCGATGATCGTGCCGAAGTCGAGCACGTGGATGTGGTCGCACACCCCCATGACCAGGTCCATGTCGTGCTCGACCATCAGCACCGTCGTGCCCCGATCGGCCAGCCGGCGCAGCAGCGCGCCGAAGTCATCGGTCTCCTCGTCGCCCAGACCCGAGGACGGCTCGTCCAGCAGCAGCAGCTTCGGACTGATCGCCAGCGCCCGGGCCAGCTCCAGCAGCCGCGCGATCCCGGTCGGCACCGAGTCCGCCGGCGCATCCGCATAGGAGGTGATGCCCACCTCGTCCATCAGCTCCCGCGCGACCTGGGCGGGCGTGCGCGCGCTCGGCCGCCACATCTTGTGGATCTCCGCCGCGCACAGCACGTTCTCCCACACCGACAACGAACCGAACGCCTCCAACCGCTGGAACGTCCGCGCGATCCCGCGCTGCGCCCGCCGGTAGGTGCTCACCCGCGTCACATCACGCCCGTCATAGCGCACGCGGCCCGCGGTCGGCGGCTGGATCCCCGTGATCACGTTGAACAACGTCGTCTTGCCCGCGCCGTTCGGACCGATCAGCCCGGTCACGGTCCCCGGCTCCACCTCGAACCGCGCGCCGTTGACCGCGGTCACGCCGCCGAAGCGGACCGTGACGTCCTCGACCTCAAGAAGAGGCATGCAGACCCACCTCTTCCCTCGTGAAGTCGTCATCGAAGATCGCCAGGTCCGCATCGCTCGGAGCAGGCACGATCACGTCACCGGCGATGCCGCTCTTCTGCTTACCGGCCAGCTGGGGGAACAGCCGCCTGCCACCCTGGAAGAGGAAGCCCGCGAGCCCGTTGGGCTGCCGGGCGAGCGCGACGGCAAGGCCGCCGATGACGAGGAACAACAGGCCCGCCGCGGAGGAGGACTGGCCGGGCAGGACGTCGACGAGCATGAGCCCGAAGCCGGCCAGCAGCGCGCCGGTGGCGGAGGTGGCGCCCGCGACGATCGCGAGCAGCAGCAGCGGCAGGCTCTTGAAGAACCCGAACTGCTCCGGGCCGACGGTGCCGGTGCGCTGGCCGTACAGAGCGCCGGCGACACCCGCGATCGACGCGGAGAACGCGAAGATGCCCACGCGCGCCCAGGTGAGCGAGAGGCCGAGCGTGCTGCACGCGGCGGGGCTGTCGCGCAGCGCGATGATCAGGCGACCGAACCGCCCGCGGCGCAGCGCGAGCACGATCAGCGCGACGATCACGAAGACCACAGTGCACATCAGCAGCAGCCGGGTGTTGCTGGAGATCGTCCAGCCTCCGACGTGGTAGCGCTTCACCGCGATGCTCGCTCCGGCGCCGTCGAAGGCGATCGGCTTCCAGGTGAAGAGCATGTGGTCCATGACCTGCGCGAACGCCAGCGTGCCCAGCGCGAGGTAGAGCCCGCGCAGGCGCAGCAGGATCGCACCGATGAGGACCCCGACCGCCGCCGTGCCGACGGCTGCGACGACCATCCCGAGCGCGTTGCCGTTGAACCACTTGGCCGCGATGACCGCGCCGATGCCGACGAAGCTGAACTGCGACAGCGAGATGAACCCGCCGTACCCCGCCAGCGGCACCAGCGAGAGCGCCATCAGGGCGTAGACCATCGCCGTGGAGGTGTCGAGGACCTTGTCGCCGGACAGGCCGAGTGAGACGAGCCAGAGCGCGACGACAAGCCCGACACCGAAGGCGCTCGAGCGCAGGGCCGAGGGCACGGGAACCGCTTTGATGCCGCGGATCTGCCCGACCCGCAGCTGCGGCTGGCGCATCACCAGCAGGATCACGAAGAGGAAGAACGCGGGGATCGTGGGGCGGATCGAGACGAAGATGCCGTCGGTGGGCAGGTAGCCGACCGCGTAGGTGGTCGCGAGGCCGAGCACGATCGCGCCGAGGAACGTCAGAGGCAGGCTCTCGAGCTTGCCGAGCATCGCGGCCGCGTAGGCGCTGATGACGAGCAATGTGAGCTGGTAGTAGTCGAGCGAGACCTTGGGCGACAACAGGATGCCAGCCAAGGCCGCGAGCGACGAGCCGATCGCCCACGACAGCGACGACAGCACGGCCGGTCGGGCGCCGTGCAGCGCCACCAACGAGCTGTTGTCGACCACCGCGCGCATCGCCGCACCGGTGCGGCTGCGCCGCAGCAGCACGTACAGCGCGGCCGCGACGACGAGCGACGCGATGACGGTGACGAGGTCGTTCCCGCTGACGTTGGCACCGAACACGTCCCACGAGGTGTTCGGGAAGAAGCCCGGGGCGTTGCGACCGGTCTTCGCATCCCAGATCGACTGCGCGCCGCCGATGCAGAACACGAGCAAGCCGACGGTGACGACGAGCGAGACCCCGACGGGGGCTTGCGCGAGCCCGCGCATCATGATGCGTTCGATCGCGACACCGAGCAGCGGCGCGATGACGAGCACGATCAACGCGAGGGCGAGGCCGCTCGGTAGATGGTGCTTGTGCGCGGGGTTGACCGCAAGCGACCAGAACAGGAACGACATGACCATGCCGATCGCGCCGTGCGCGATGTTGAAGACCTTGGACGTCGTGTAGGTGACGACCAGGCCCATGGCCGCGATCGCGTACGCCGTCCCGGTGATGACACCGGTGACCGTGTACGACATGAACGCGGACATGCGATCACCCGTTCCCGGTGGCGAGCAGCGTGCCGCACGAGTAGGGCGCCGGGCTCTGCCGCGTCCACTGGCCGTTGACGTACTGGATGACCGCGAAGCACTTGGACGTGGTCTTGCCGCCGACGTCCTGCGGTGAGTTGATGCCGTTGCCGGTCCACGAGTGCACCGTCTTCAGCTGGTCGAGGAAGGCCTTGCGCGTGAGGTTCGGCCCGACCTTCGTCGCGGTCTCGACGAACAGCCGCGCGGCCGACCAGCCGAACTGCCCGAACCAGCTGGGCTTCGCGCTCGGGTCCACCCGCGAGAGCCACTGGATGTAGAGCTGCTGCTCCGGGTTGTTGCCCGCCTCGCTGAACAGCGCGGCGTCGGTGTAGATGTAGGTGCCGTTGGCCGCGTCGCCCGCCGCGGACGGGTAGGTGTCGTCGTAGGCGTTGGGCTGCAGGATGAACACGTCGGGGTTGTAGCCCGGGGTGTTGTGGATCGCCTGCGCGAGGCGGGCGGCCTGCGACTCGGCGCCGACGAAGCCGATGAGGTCGGCGCCCTTGTCCTTGAGCGCCTGCGCGTACGGCTGGTAGTTGAAGTCGCTGATGTCGATGCCGGCCTGGTAGACGAACTTGTAGCCATCCGCCGTGTAGCCGCCGACGAAGGTCTTCGCCTGCTCGGCGCCGACGCCGACGTTGATGTAGAGGAACGCCGCGTGCTGGGTGACCTTGTCACCGAACTTCTGCTTGAAGAAGTCGGGGATCGCTGACGAGATGTGGCCCTCGTCGGCCGACTCGGTGCCGAAGGAGTTGGGCACCGCGTAGCGCGCGTGCGTGTTCACCGACGAGCGCAGGTCCGGGATGTTGCACCCCTGCACGACCGGTGCGCCGCCCTGGTCGTAGGCCGACTCGGACCCGACGAGCGCGAACGTCTCGGCGCACGCGTGGGTGGCCGCATCGTGGTCGCCGCTCTCCGCGGTCTGCGAGTCGTAGGTCTTGAGCGCGAGCGCGCGGCCGCACACCGTCTGGTGCGTCGCGTTGAAGTAGGCGACGAAGGCCTTCACGCCGTCCTGCGCCGACGTGAACAGGCCGGGCACCGGGCCGGTGATGTCGGAGGCGTTGCCGATGGTGATCTGCGATGCCGTGACGCCGGTGTCGGAGGCGCCCAGCGTGCCGGCCGGGCAGCCGGCGGCGGCCGCCGCCTTGCTCGTCGGCGCGGATGACGGCTTGCCGGTGGTCGTCGTCGTGGTGCTGCCGGTCGAGCCCGTCCCGCCGGTCGACCCCGTGCCACCGGTCGAACCGGTCCCGCCGGTCGAACCGGTCCCGCCGGTCCCGCCGGTCGCGCCCGTGCCTCCCGTGGATCCCGTGCCACCCGTGGATCCCGTGCCGCCGGTCGAGCCGGTGCCCGTCGTGTCGGTGCCGGTGGTCCCGGTGCTGGTGGTGCCGGTGCCGGTGCCCGTGCCCGTGCCCGTGAACGTGCCGCCGTTGGCGCTGCCGGCCGTCCCGTTCGCGCCGCCCCCGAGCACGGCCTGCCGCTGCGCGGTGGTGAGCCGGGCTCCGCAGGCAGCCGTCAGCAGAGCGGCAGTCCCCACCGCGGCCACCGCAGCCACTGCCCGTCGACGTTGACGCACCTGGAAAGCCTCTCTCGTCTGATCGTGGTTCGGGGTACCTATGGGGTTGTTGGGATGCCGCCCGTGACATCGCTCATGACATCGCTCGCCACGAAGCTCAGAGGCGCGCGGGTCGCGAAGTACGGCCCGATCGCGTCGTCGAGCTCCTTCACGCTCCAGGTGTCGCCCACCGCCTCGAAGCGCTTCTCGAGGGTCGGCGCCGCCATGAGCGCGACCTTGCCGCCGTGCACGACGAACACCTGGCCGGTGACCGCCGCGGCGCCGGGCGAGCACAGCCAGGCGACGAACGGCGCCACGTGCTCGACCGACAGCGGGTCGACGCCCTCGCCCGTGAACGTCTCGCCGAACACCCCGTGCGTCATGGCCGTGCGCGCCCGCGGGCAGATGGCGTTGGCCCGCACGCCGAGCCGCGCGCAGCTGTTGGCGATGGTCATGGTGAGCGAGGCGATGCCCGCCTTGGCGGCCGCGTAGTTGGGCTGCCCCGCGCTGCCGAACAGGAACGCCTCGGACGCCGTGTTGACCACGCTCGCCGACACCGCGGCGCCGGCCTTGCTCCGCGCGCGCCAGTAGGCGGTGGCCGCTCGCGACGTGACGAAGTGACCGCGCAGGTGCACGCGGATGACGTCGTCCCACTCCTCGTCGCTCATCCCGAAGATCATGCGGTCCCGCGTGAAGCCCGCGTTGTTGACCAGTGCGGTGAGCCCGCCCAGCTGCTCGGCGGCGGCGACCAGCGCGTCGGCCGTGGCTGCCTCGGCCACGTCACCGCGCACCGCGACGGCGTCGACGCCGATGGCGCGGACCTCCTCCGCGACGGCATCGGCTGCGTCGCCGATGTCGTTCACCACGACGTTCGCGCCTTCCGCCGCGAGCGCGAGCGCCTCCGCGCGGCCGAGCCCGGCACCGGCGCCGGTGACGGCCGCGACCTGCCCGATGAGGGTCTCCCCCACTAGACCGGCTCCGCCGCCAGGCGCGCCCCGATCAGGCGAGCCTGGTGGTCAGCGCCCCCCAGCGCGTACTCGGCGACGGTCACGTTCTTCGTGTAGCGGTGCAGGGGGTACTCGAGGCTCACGCCCATGCCGCCGTGCACGTGGTGCGCGGCCCGCAGCACGCGGTGGCCCGCCTCGGCGGCCCACCACTTGGCGACGTCCACCGCGTCCCCGGCGGGCAGCCCCTCGACCAGGCGCCACGCGGCCTGCAGCATCGTGAGGCGCACGGCCTCCGCGTCGGCGTAGGCGTCGGCGAGCCGGTGGCCGACGGCCTGGAACGTCGCGATCGGACGCTCGAACTGCTGACGGCCCTTCGCGTACTCCGCCGTCATGCGCAGCGTCGCGCCGGTCGCGCCGGCGGTGAGGGCGGCGAGACCGGTCTTCGCGTGCAGCAGGATCCAGTCGAGGATCTCGCGGCCCTGCTCGATCGAGCCGAGCACCTCCGCCGTCGCGCCGTCGAGCACGAGGTGCGCCTGCGGCTGGCCGTTGGTCGCGACCTGCGGCTCGAGGCGAACGCCCGCCGCCGTCGGATCGAGCAGGAAGACCCCGACGCCGCTCGGCGTCGCCGCGCTCACGAGGATGCGCGCGGCCGCGGCCGCGAGCGGCACACAGGTCTTGCCGCCCTGCAGCAGCCAGCCGTCTCCCTCGGGCGTCGCCGTGGTCGCAGGGGCCTGCGGCTCCGCGAGCGCCTCGACGAACGCACCGGTCAGCACCGTCTCGCCGTTGGCGACGCCGGGGAGCAGCGCCTCCAGCTGCGCCGCCGAGCCGAAGCGCGCGATGGGCAACGCCGCGAGCACGACCGCTTCCCACACCGGCACGAGGGCCGCCGTCGCGCCGACCTGCTCGAGCAGCAGGCACGTCTCGACGAACGACGCACCGCCACCACCGACGGACTCGGGCAGCGAGACGCCGACGGCGCCGGCCTGCGCGAGCTCGCGCCACAGCGCGGCGTCGAAGCCGGCGCCGTTGGCCTCGACCTCGTCGAGGCGCTCTTGCGTCGACCCGCGCGTGAGCACGGTGCGCGCCAGGTCGGCGAACGCCGTCTGCTCGTCGGTCAGGCTGAAGTCCACGACTCTCCTCGCTCGTGCTTGATGTTCGGCGGGGCCGATCCGGGTTCCTTCTGTGATCTAGCCCTGCTACCGCGGCGACCGCGGCAGGCCGAGGCCGAGCATCGCGACGATGTCGCGCTGGATCTCGTTGGTGCCGCCCCCGAACGTGAGGACGAGCGTGTTGCGGTAGGCGCGCTCGATGTCGGCGTTGAGCAGCGCGCCGGGTGAGCCGGCCTTGAGCGTCGCGGGCTCGCCCATGATCTCCATGAGCGCGCGGTAGGCCTCGATGTAGAGCTCGCTGCCGAAGACCTTCACCGTCGACGCGTCCTCGGGCTTGAGCGTCCCGGCGGTCGCGGAGGTCGCGACCTTCCAGTTGAGGAGCTTGAGGAACTCGACCTTGGCGTGCAGCCGCGCGAGCGACATCTGCACCCACTCCTGGTCGATGACGCGGGTGCCGTCAGCGCGCGTCGTCTGCTGCGCCCACGCGCGCACCGCTTCGACCTTGCTCTCGATCATCCCGGCCGACGACAGAGCGACGCGCTCCGCGTTGAGCTGGTTGGTGATGAGCTTCCAGCCCTCGTTCTCGCCGAGGATCACGTTCTCCACGGGCACGCGCACGTCCTCGTAGAACGTGGCGCTGGTGTAGCCGCCGCCGATGGTGTGCACCGGCTGCCAGGAGAAGCCCGGGGTGTCGGTCGGCACGATGATGATGGACAGGCCCTTGTGCCGCGGCGCGTCCGGGTCGGTCCGGCACGCGAGCCAGACGTAGTCCGCGTGGTTGATGAGGCTGGTCCACATCTTCGACCCGTTGATGATGTAGCTGTCGCCGTCGCGCACGGCCCGGGTGCGGAGCGCGGCGAGGTCGGTGCCGGCGCCGGGCTCGGAGTAGCCGATGGAGAAGTGCAGCTCGCCGGCGAGGATCTTGGGCAGGAAGAACTGCTTCTGCGCCTCGGTGCCGAACGCCATGATCGTCGGGCCGACCGTGTTGGTCGTGAGGAACGGCACCGGCACGCCCGCGCGCTGGCTCTCGTCGAAGAACAGGTACTGGTCCATGAGCGGCCGGCCCTGGCCGCCGTACTCCTTCGGCCAGGTGAGGCCGAGCCAGTGGTCGGCGCCGAGCTGGCGGACGAGCTTCTTGTAGGAGTCGCCGCCGAGCTCGCCCTGCGCCATGTCGGCGCGGATCTCGGGGGTCATCAGCTGGCCGAAGTAGGCGCGCAGCCCCTTGACGAAGTCCTGCTGCTCGGGCGTGTAGGCCAGGTACATCCGGACGCTCGACCTCTTCGCTGGGGGTGCGGTGGGCGGCCACGACCTGACGGGTCGTCAGAAGTGGGTCCGGTCACAGTAGAACCTGTTCTCGGAGCCCGCAAACCGGACCTGACGGGTCGTCAGGTCTCCGCGAGGGATGACCGGCCGGTCAGGCGGCCTCAGTCGTCGACGAGGGAGAGCGCGGCCTTCGGACAGGCCCGCACGGCCTGCTGCACGCCCGCGAGGTGCTCGGCCGGCACCGGGGTCTCGGTGTCCACCTGCAGGAAGTCGTTGTCGTCGACCTCGAACAGCTCAGGCACGAGTCCCGCGCAGACGGCGTTCGCCTCGCACCGGTCCCAGTCCACCGCGATCTTCACTGAGTCATCTCCTTCGGGGCCTCCGGGCCACGAAACCTATCTGTGTCAGGCGGCGGAGGCGAAGCGGCCGTTGATCCAGTCGACGATGTCCTGCGTCGGGGTGCCCGGCGTGAAGATCTTGGCCACGCCCATGGCCTCGAGGACCGGGATGTCGTCGGCGGGGATGATGCCGCCGCCGAACACCACGATGTCCTTGGCCTCGCGCTGCTCCAGCAGCTGCATGACCTTCTCGAACAGCGTGAGGTGCGCGCCGGAGAGGATCGACATGCCGATGACGTCGGCGTCCTCCTGGATCGCGGTGTCGACGATCTGGTCGGGCGTCTGGTGCAGGCCGGTGTAGATCACTTCGAAGCCGGCGTCGCGCAGCGCGCGGGCGACCACCTTCGCGCCGCGGTCGTGGCCGTCCAGGCCCGGCTTGGCCACCACGATGCGCACCCGTCCTGTCATTGCACTCCTCTGGCCTCCGGCAGTGGCGAAAGGCACGATGCCACTGCCTTTGGCCGTTGTCGTCATGCTAGCGAGCCGTGCCCTCCGTTCTCCTTCCCGGCCTCGACGCGACGACCTGGCAGCAGGCCGAGGGCCCCGGCCCGGCCGCGGTGTCGTGGGCTCGCGGCCGCCTCGCCGGGCACGACGTCGTCGCGGCCGTGTGGGACTTCGCGGTCATGGGCGGCACGTTCGGCGAGCGCGATGCCACCGCGTGGGTGGATGCGTGCGGCGCGGCCGAGCGGGCGCGCGTCCCGCTCATCGCGGTGACCAGCAGCGGCGGGACCCGCGTGCAGGAAGGCATCCCCGGCCTGGCCGGCATGGCGCGGGCGACGATCGCCCGCGAGCGCCTCTCCGCCGCGGGCGTGCCGGTGATCGCCGTCGTCGGTCAGCCGACCGCGGGTGGCGTGTGGGTCACGGTCGGGTCGCGGGCCGATGTGCGCATCGCCGTCCGGCACGCCACGGTCGGCTTCGCCGGGCCGCGCGTGGTGGAGGCCGTCACCGGCGTGCACGTCGGCGATGACAGCCACACCGCGGAGTCGGCGCTCGCTGCGGGCCTGGTCGACGTGGTGGTCGCGGCCGAGGGGGTCGAGGCGATCGTCGTCCGCCTGCTGAGCACGCTCTCCGCGGAGGCCGCGGACGTCGAGGGCCTCGCGCGCAGCGGCGCGCCCGCCGTCGTCGGCGACCGTGACCCGTGGGCGACGGTCGAGTCCGCGCGGCGCCCGCGGCGCTGGTCGGCCGGCTCGCTGCTCGCCGGCCTGGTCTCCGACGCGGTGCCGCGCGCGGCGCCGCACGGCGACACCACCGCCCA
>DASZYF010000138.1:0-24024 GCA_035545535.1 Mycobacteriales bacterium
CGGCTCGAGCAGCACGCGCCGCACCCACAGCGCGTACACGAAGCCGACGATCAGCGCGACCGTCAGCACCGTGCCGATCGTCGTGACGACGTGCACCGGACCGCCGTGCACCTCGTAGGACCCGTAGGACAGTCCGGGCCCGGTGTGGTGGCCACGGATCCAGCGCACGACGAGCCAGGGCAGCGCCGCCACCGCTTCGATCTCGATGCCCCGGGCGCCTTGCTGGTGCAGGAAGTCGGTCGCGTCACCGAGCGTGCCGGTGGCCGCCAGCACGGCGAGTGCGACCAACCCGGTGACGAGCGCACCGAGCACCAGCCGCACGACCTTCTCGCGCGGCACGGCGGCGGCGACGACGATCGGCCAGACCTTCACGAGCGCGCCGACACCGAGGTGCACGCCGGCGCGCGCCTCATCGCCGCGCAGCACCGCCGCGAGTGCGAGCACGGCGAACGCCGTGGGCACGACGTCGAAGCGGTTGAGCAGCAGCGGGCCGAGCAGGAAGCCACCGACCACCCACACCGCGGCCGGGACCGGTCCGTGCCGGCGGACGGTGAAGAAGACCGCGGCGTCGGCGACCAGCATCAGCGCGACGAAGGCCGCGTGGTAGCTCGGGCCGAGGTGCGTCACCCACCGCGGGACGAGCATCACCAGCGCCGCCCCGGGCGGGTACTGCCACGTCGCGTCGTGCGTCGGGTACTGCCCGTGGGCCAGCTGGTCGGCCCAGCCGCGGTAGCGCGCGACGTCGCCGAGCATCGGCCCGCGGCTCGGGTAGCCGAGCGGCAGCGCGAAGGCCAGCAGCAGCCGCGTGCCCGCCCACGCGACCGGGCGAGCGGCGACCGGGGGCACCCGCGCCCCCGCGGCGCGCACCTCCTGCCCCAGGCTCCTCACGGTGAGGCGAGCGTAGGCGGGATGAGCGGCCCGTCGAAGGTGCGACGCCGCTCACAGACGGGGAGGATCCAGGTCAGGGAGGAACCACCCCGCACCGATATCCTCAGGGACATCCATGCACCCCCGCAGGACCGCGTCGAGGAGGGAGAGCCGACCGTGAAGGCCCGGCTCTCACGCTCCGCCATCGCGGCTGCACCGCACGCCGCTCGGCGGGCCGCGGCGGCCATCTGGCGCGACCCGGCCGCGCTCGCACTGGCCACGGCGGTCGTGATGGCCGGGCTCTACCTGATCTTCGTCCCGCACGTGGGCGACCTCGCCGCGCAGGTCGCCCGCGCCCAAGCGGCGCGCCGCACCGGCGGCAGCGTCTGGTGGGGCGGCTGGTACGGCGGCATCGTCACCCCGCCCTACAGCCTGCTGACCGGGCCCGTCATGGGCTTCCTCGGCGTCGCGCTCACCGGCGCGCTCGCGATGGCCAGCAGCGCCTGGCTCGCCGGCCACCTGCTGCGCTCCACGCCGCGGCCCCGCGCGGGCGCGCTCGCCGCCACCGCGGCCCTCGGCGCCGACCTGCTCGCGGGCCGCATCACGTTCGCCGTGGGCCTGGCCGCCACCCTCGCGGCCCTGGTGCTCCTGCAGAACCGCCGGGGCGCATGGGCCGTGCTGCCCGCGGTGCTGTCCGGCCTGCTGAGCCCGCTGGCCGCGATGTTCCTCGGCCTCGTCGCGCTCGCGGTCGTGTTCGTCGACCGCACCCGCCGCGGCAGCGCGTTCCTGGTCGGGGTGGCCGCGGCGGTGCCGGTCGTCGTGATCAGCGCGCTGTTCCCCGACGCGTCGTTCCAGCCGGTGCGCGCGAGCTCCCTGTGGGCGCCGATGCTCACCTGCACGGCCATCGCCTGCCTGCGCATGCCGCGCGTCGTGCGCGTCACCGCCGCGCTGTCGGCGTTCACCGTCGGCATCGCGTGGCTGGTGCCGTCACCGATCGGCAGCAACGCGCAGCGGCTCGCGCTCATCGCCGCCGCTCCGGTGGCGGTGGCGCTGGTGCGCCTCCCCCGCCGGTGGCTGGCCGCCCTCGTCGTCGGCCTCGCCGCCTGGCCCACGGTCGACGTCGCGACGTCGTTCGCGCAGGCGACCGACCCGTCGTCGTCGCACGCGTACTACGCGCAGCTCGTCGCGATGCTGCCGAGCGGTCCGGTCGACGGCCGCCTCGAGGTCGTCGAGCCCGCATCGCACTGGTCGTCGGCGTACGTGGCCGCCCGGGTGCCGCTCGCCCGCGGGTGGGAGCGGCAGGTCGACGCCGCGGTGAACCCGGAGTTCTACAAGGCCGGCGCGCTCACCGCCGACAGCTACCGGCAGTGGCTCGGCGACAACGCGGTGCACTGGGTCGCGGTGCCCGACGCCTCGCTCGACTTCGGCTCGCGCACCGAGGCGAAGCTCATCGAGTCCGGGCTGCCCTACCTGCGGCTCGCCTGGTGGACCGACCACTGGAAGCTCTACGTGGTCGACGGCGCGACGTCCATCGCCGATGCGCCCGTCGCCTCGAAGGCACTGCTCGCCGACAGCACCGTCACCATCACGGTGGCGCGCCCCGGCGCGACGCGGGTGCGCGTGCGCTGGTCACCGGACCTCGCGCTGTCCGGCCCGGTCGGCTGCCTCACCCCCGTGAGCACGACCAACGGCGACAACGCGACGTGGATGCAGCTGACCGCAGTGCTGCCGGGCACCTACGTCATCCACTCGAGCTTCTCGCCCCTCGGCGGCCGCCGCAGCGCGGTGTGCACGTCGGGCTTCTCCCACGAGCTCCCGACGAACGCGTCGTAGCGAGTCGCTACAGCTCTTCGAGGTAGTCGCGCAGCTGCTCGGCGCGGCTGGGGTGGCGCAGCTTCGACAGCGTCTTGCTCTCGATCTGGCGGATGCGCTCGCGCGTCACCCCGAACTCCTGGCCCACCTCCTCGAGGGTGCGCATCGCGCCGTCGTCGAGGCCGAACCGCATGCGGATGACCTTCTGCTCGCGCGGGGTCAGGGTGTGCATGACCTCGGAGATCTGCTCCTGCAGCAGCCGGAACGCGGCGGCCGCCAGCGGCGCGACCGCGTCGACGTCCTCGATGAAGTCGCCGAGCGAACCGCCCTCGTCGACGCCGACCGGGCTCTCGAGGCTGACCGGCTCCTGGCCGGCCTTCTGGATCTCGATGACGCGCTCGGGGGTGAGGCCGAGCTTCGCACCGACCTCCTCCGGCGTCGGATCGCGGCCGAGCTCCTGCACCAGCGAGCGCTGCGTGCGGGTGACGCGGTTGATGGTCTCGACCATGTGCACCGGGATGCGGATCGTGCGCGCCTGGTCGGCGATCGCGCGGGTGACCGACTGGCGGATCCACCACGTCGCGTAGGTGGAGAACTTGTAGCCCTTGGCGTAGTCGAACTTCTCGACCGCCCGCATCAGGCCGATGTTGCCTTCCTGGATCAGGTCGAGGAAGAGCATGCCGCGGCCGACGTAGCGCTTGGCGATGGACACGACCAGGCGCAGGTTGGCCTCGACCAGGCGACGCTTCGCGCGGACGCCCTCGTTGACGAGCAGGCGCAGGTCGGCGCACAGCGCCGGGTCGGTGGGCGGGTCCCGCTCGAGCCGCTCGGCGGCGAACAGGCCCGCCTCGATCGCCTTCGCGAGCTCGACCTCCTCGGCCGCGGTCAGCAGGGCGACCTTGCCGATCTCGCGCAGGTACATGCGCACGGTGTCACTCGTGGCGTCGCGCGCCTCGCGGGCGGTCGGCTTGGCGGGCTCCTCGTCCTCCTCGTCCTCGACGACGGTCACGCCCGCGACGGCGAGCGCGCGCAGGACGTCGTCCATCGCGTCGGGCTGCAGCTCGGCATCGACGAGCGCGGCGCTGACGTCCTCGCCGGTCACGGTGCCGGCCTTCTGGCCGCGGGCGATCAGCTCCGCGATCGGGCTCGGCACGTCGTCGGCGACGACGACCTGCAGCTCGGGCGCCGGGAGCTTGCGAGCGGGCCCGGTCAGCTCGGGCGCCGGGCCGGCGTCCGGCGCCACCGTGGTCCCCACCACCATCGACCCTCCCGCGCCCGGTCACGCCCAGTCTGCTCCTGTTCGGGGCCGTTTGGGGATCCGGTCTCGCTCGCCCGACCCGGACGGAACAGCCCGCGCGGCGGCCTAGCGGTGCCCCTAGCCCCGCTGCTCGGACAGGGCGCGCCGGGCCAGCTCGAGCCGGTGCAGCTCGGCGTAGAGGTCCAGCGCGGCCGGGTCGTCGGCCGCCATGCGCTCCAGACGGCCCTTCACCACGCTCACCTCGCGGGCGAGCACGAGCGTGCGCAGCGCCGCGACGGTGCCGGCCACCCACCGCTTGGTGGGCGGGCCTTCATCGGCCGGGATGGGTGTGGTCATGAGCGCGACGAGCAGGCCGCGGACGCGGTCGTCGGGCGCGGCCTCGACCAGCGCGTCGCCCCAGGCCTCGGGCCGCAGCTGCGCGCCGGCCGCCACCCCGCCGGCGGCGCCGATGGTCTTGCGCACGGCCTGGTGATCGGCGTCGAGGAACGCCTCCTCGGAGACCTCGTCGAAGCCGGTGGCGTCGGCCGGGTGCTGGACCGCGCCGATGAGCGCGCCCCGCTCGGTCTGCAGGACCACGCCGTCGGCGCGCGGGCCGGGCCGGGCCGGGGCCGGCGCGGAGCCGCGTGCGCCGCCCCGCACCATGCGCAGCACGCGGGGCACGAAGTCGGGGTTCTGGTCACCGATCCAGCCGGCGAGCCGGCGCGCGTACTCGTCGCGCAGCGACTCGTCCTTGAGACCGTGCACCAGCGGCACCGCGGCGGACAGCGCGGCGGCGCGGCCTTCGGCGGTCTCGAGGTCGTGCCGGGCGAGCTCGGCGCGGATGCGGAACTCGGTGAGCGGCACCTTCTGCGTGATGAGGTCGCGCACGGCTTGGTCGCCGGAGGCCTGGCGCAGCTCGCACGGGTCCTTGCCGCCGGGCGCGACCGCGACGAAGGTGTGCGACATCAGCCGGCCATCGAGCTCGGCCGCGCGCAAGGCCGCCTTCTGACCGGCGGCGTCGCCGTCGAAGGTGAAGATGACGTCGCCGCGCATCTGCTCCGCGTCCATGAGCAGGCGCCGGATGACCCCGACGTGCTCCTCGCCGAAGCTCGTGCCGCACGTGGCGACCGCCGTGGTGACGCCGGCGAGGTGGCAGGCCATCACGTCGGTGTAGCCCTCGACGACGACGACCTGCTTGCGCTTGGCGACGTCGCCCTTGGCGAGGTCCATCCCGTAGAGGAGCCTGCTCTTCTTGAACAGCGGCGTCTCGGGGCTGTTCACGTACTTCGCGCTGATGAAGTCGTCGTCGAACAGCTTGCGCGCGCCGAAGCCGACGACGTCGCCGGCGAGGTCGCGGATGGGCCAGAGCAGCCGTCCGCCGAAGCGGTCGACGTGGCCGCGCTGCGTCTCCCGCGCGAGGCCGCCGAGCACGAGGTCCTCGCGGGTGTGGCCCTTGGCGACGAGGTGCTTGGTGAGGACGTCGCGATCGCGCGGCGCGTAGCCGATGCCGAACCGCTGTGCGGCCTCCGCGTCGAACCCGCGCTCGGCGAGGAACGCGCGTGCGGGCGCGGCCTCCTTGTCGGCCATCAGCCGCTCGGCGTAGAAGGCCTGCGCGAGCGCGTGCGCCTCGACCAGCCGGGTGCGCTGGCCCCGGTCGGCGCCGCGGGCGGACGACGACCCGCCCTCGTAGACGAGCTCGACGCCGGCGCGGCCCGCGAGCCGCTCGATCGCCTCGTTGAACGCGAGGTGGTCGATCTTCTGCACGAACGAGAAGACGTCGCCCTTCTCGCCGCAGCCGAAGCAGTAGAAGACGCCCTTGGCCGGGCTGACGCTGAACGACGGCGAGCGCTCGTCGTGGAAGGGGCACAGCCCGCCCAGCTGGCCGCCGCCGGTGGGGCGCAACGCGACGTACTGGCCGATGACCTGTTCGATGGGGCTGCGGTCGCGCACGAGCTGGATGTCGCTCTGCCGGATCTTGCCGGGCACACCCACCTCCCTCGGTCGGTCGAGTCTAGGTCGGGGACCCGACAGGTCTGCTGCGACCGCGGGAGAGGAGTGCAAGGCTCCGCGCCATGACCGTGGGGGAAGCCGGGACCGGGGCGGTCAACGCGTTCAGCCACCTCGACAGCAGCGGGGTCGCGCCCGAGATGTTGGCGATGATGCAGCGGCTCGACCGGAACCCCGGCATCGCCCGGCTGGGCGAATGGGCCTTCGCGACCCTCGCGATCTCGCCCGGCGAGGCGGTGCTCGACGCCGGCTGCGGCCTGGGCTTCGACACCCAGCGGCTGGCCCGGCTGACCGGCCCGCGGGGGCAGGTCCTCGGCCTCGACGCCAGCGACGTGATGGTGAGCGGAGCCCGCGCCCTCCTCACCGACGACACCGCGCACATCGGCTACGCCACGGGCGACGTGACCGCGCTCGACCTCCCGGACGCGTCGTTCGACGTCGTGCACTGCGAACGCGTCCTGCAGCACCTCGAGGAGCCCGGTCGCGCGGTGGCCGAGCTGGTGCGCGTGCTCAGGCCGGGCGGGCGGATCGCGCTGCTCGACACCGACTGGTTCACCTCGACCTCCTCGGCGGGCAGCGACGAGGTGGCCGCGATCGTGCTGCCCGCGACGACGATCATCGCCCGGTCCCCGCGCGTCGGCCGCAAGCTCTCGGTGCTGCTGCACGACGCCGGGTTGGAGATCGTCGGGGTCGAGGTCTCGGCGGTGAAGACGGACGTCGAGACCGTCCTGACGCCGCCCTTCACCCGGCTGCCCGAGCTGGCCGCGGCGACGGGGATCGCGGATCCCGACGTCGTGCGCGGCTGGGTCGACGAGGTCGGCGAGCACGCCCGGAGCGGCTACCTCGCGCAGGCCGTCACCATGTTCGGGGTCGTCGCCCGCAAGCCGTGAGCTCAGCCGGTCAGGACCTCGTGCAGGCGGAGCGCGGCACGGTCGGTGAGCCCGGCGACGCGGTCGACGCAGGCGCGCAGCCGGGCTGGGTCGTCGGCGGCGTCCTTCCACGCCGCGGCGGTCACCGGCTCGAGCGTTCCCGGCGCGCCCGCGACGACAGCAGCGACGAGCTCGGCGATCTGCTCGCGCTGCCGCACCTGCAGCGCGACGGTGTCCGGCCGGCTCATCACGAACGCGGCGGTGACGCCCTTCAGCAGCGCGCACTCCGCCGCCGCCCGCGCCGGGACCACCAGGTCGGCCTCGTAGCGCGTGAGCGCCTCGTCACCGTGCTCGGCCCGCGTGGCCCGCACCGCCGCGCCGGTGAAGCGGGCGATGAGCTCGCTGGTCGCCCGCTTCAGCGCGACGAGGTCCTGCGCGTCGCGCAGCCACGGCTCCGCGAGCAGTGCGTCGAGCAGCGCGCGCAGCTCGCTCGCCGGCAGCGGCGAGTACGTGCCGGCCGTCGCCTCGCACACCGCGTCGCGGTCGAGCCGCGCCAGCACGACCTCGCCGGAGTGCACGCCGTCCTCGAGGTCGTGCACCGAGTACGCGACGTCGTCGGCCCAGTCCATGACCTGCGCCTCGAACGAGCGCCGATCCGCCGAGGCACCGTCTCGTACCCAGGTGAAGACCGCGAGGTCATCGTCGTAGACGCCGTACTTGCGGCGACCGCCCTGCTTCGGCCACGGGTACTTGAGCGCCGCGTCGAGCGTCGCGCGGGTGAGGTTCAGCCCGGCGCCCGCGACCTTGGGCTCGAGCCGCGTCAGGAGTCGCAGGCTCTGCGCGTTGCCTTCGAAGCCGCCACACGCCGCGGCCGCCTCGTCGAGCGCGGTCTCGCCGTTGTGCCCGAACGGCGGGTGGCCGATGTCGTGCGCGAGGCACGCGGTGTCGACCAGGTCCGCGTCGGCTCCGAGCGCGGCCGCGAGCTCCCGGCCGATCTGCGCGCACTCCAGCGAGTGGGTCAGTCGAGTCCTCGGGAAGTCGTCCGCCGAGTCGTCCGGAACGGCCACGACCTGCGTCTTGCCCGCGAGCCGCCGCAACGCGCTGCTGTGCAGCACACGCGCCCGGTCCCGTTCGAACGCGGTGCGCGCGTGCGCGGGTGATGCCTTGGACGGCTCGTCGACGTAGCGCGCGGTCTCGTGCTCGCCGTACGCCACCGTTGGAACCTAGACGGTGTCGACCTTGCGGCGACGGCCGATGACCGCGGCGCCGGCGATCAGGGCGAGGCCGGTGAGGCCGAGGCCCACCGGCACACCCGTCGCGGCCAGCGCGCCACCCGGCGGCGTGACCGACGGCTTGTGCGGCTTGCGCGGCTTGGTCACCGGCTTGTGCGGGTGCTTGGTGACCGCGCGGCTGGCCGGCTCGGCGCCGAGCGTCACGTCGAAGGTCGGCGACGCGTCGACCGTGACGGGCAGCGAGAAGAGCGCGGGGTCCATCTGGCCGAACGGCACGACGTCGGTGGGGCCGAGGATCGCGTAGCTGCCCACGTCGAACAGGCGCTCGCCGTCGTGCACCTTGCCGAGTGCGCTCGCGGGCACGTCGATGACGATCGTGTCGCCGGTGATGTGACCGGTCGCCGCGACCGCCGGGTTCGGGCGGTAGTCGGTGCCGTACGGCGTGGTCGGCCCGGTGGGCGAGGTGATGGCGTCGCCGTTGGCCACCTCGGCCGCGCCGAACGACGGTGCCGACGCTCCGCGCGCCACCGTCGCCTCGACGTAGTAGGCGTGCCCGTGGCCGTTGGCCTCCATCGTGTCCCACCGCGTGACGTAGCGGGCCTGCTGGATCGGCGTCGCGCCGTCGACGGTCTGGCTGGGGAGCGTGCCGAGCGAAGCGGCCGACGTGAGCTTCATGCGCACCTCGAACGTCGCGCTGTCCTTCATCCCGACGGTCGTGCCGCGCAGGTCGAGCCGCGGGTCGTTCGCGCTGGTCGTGTCGGTGGTTCCGTAGAAGGGGTACTTGGCATCCCCCGCGGCGTCCGCGATGCCGTTGCCGCGCACGGCCCGCAGCGCGTTCGGCTTGCCCACGATGAGCGAGGGGCCGCTCGCCTGGTACGCGACCTTGACGTAGGGGTAGAGCGTCGCGTTGTTCGCGTCGGACCAGACGGAGACGAGGTGGCCCTGCGGGTCGATCGTCAGGTCGAAGTAGTCGGCCAGGTTGCGGTTGCCCATCGTCGCCGCGCACGCGGTGCCGGCCGTGCAGATGTTGTCGTCCTGGTTCGGCTTGTCGGTGATCTTCGCCTCGTGGAAGCTCGGCGCCGCGCAGGGCGTCGCGTCGGCCTGGCACAGGCCGTTGGTCGTCAGCGCGACGTAGGGCAGCCAGCCGCCCTGTCCCGGCTTGACGAGGTCCGGCGTGCCCGCGGGCGCGCTCGTGCCGTAGTAACCGATGGCCACCCGACCAGGGCTGCCCGCGATGATGTTCGCGAAGATCGAGACCTTCACCGCGTTGTCGCTGACGACGACCGGCTTGAGCCACACGGAGGCCGGAGCCTTGACGTTGTTCTTGTAGCCCGCCGGCGCGATGGCCATGTAGGTCTTCTGCGTCGCGCTGTCGGCCCACGCGGCGTAGAGGTTGCCGACGTTGTCGAGTGACAGCACGGTGAAGCTGCGCGCGTTCTGGGCGCCGGGGATGTTGTGGCAGGTGAACGTCTTGCCGCCGTCGAGGCTCACACCGACGGCGAACCCGCCACCGGCCGCGCAGGCGCCGGGCACGAGCCCACCCGCCGAGAGGAAGCCGACGTAGATGGCGCGCGAGGTGCCGGGGGTCTTCTCCGCCGGGATGCCGTGGATGCCCTGCGTGTTGTCGATGACCATCGAGCCGGACTGGTCGACACCGACGATGTTCGGCTTGTCGACCGGGGTGCCGGTGCCGGCGTTGTACCAGGAGCCCAGGGCGCCGTCGTGGTCGTTGCGCTCGAGGTAGTAGCCGGCGAGCGGCACGTGGAAGCCGGTGAACACCGTGTGCGTGCCGGCGAAGAGCCCGGGCCACTGGCGGTCGACGCCTGTGACGGTCTGACCCACTGCGGTGTCCACCTGCGAGGCGGGGAACGTCTCGCCGTGGTCGGAGGAGACCCCGACCGCCTCGTTGGCGAGCGCGACCTGCGAGGTGTAGATCAGCTTGCCGTTGGTCGGGTCGATCGAGGTGTTGGTGTCGCCTCCACCGCCCGCGATGCAGATCGGCACCTGGCGGCCGGTGCAGGCCGCGCCGGCGGTGCCGAGGTCGGACGGGTCGGCGTAGCGCTTCTGGTAGCTGAGGCCGTCGTCCTGGCTGCGGTACAGCACGCCGACGTTCGTGCGGCTGCTGACCGGCCAGTCGACGTAGCTGCGGGTGCCCTGCGTCGGGTCGACGTGGACGCCGGGCTCGCCGCCGAACAGTACGGGGTCGACGACGGTGCCCGCGGTGAACGAGAACGCCTTGTCGTCGACGAGGTTCGATAGCACCACGGCCGCGCTGTTCTTGGCCGTCGAGGCCGCCGTGACGACCGCCTTGTACGGGACCGTCGCGGCGGTGCCCGGCGTGCCGACGCAGACCTCGAACGTGTAGGTGCCCGGCTTCGCGTCCTTGAAGGTCGCGGTCTCGGAGGCGGTGTCGCTGCCCGTGCCGCTGGTGACCGTGTTGCCCGAGGAGTCGAGCACCAGGATGTCGAGGTCGGTGCTGTCGGTGTTGGTGACCTTGATCGTCACGGTCGACGTCGCGGTGTCGTAGAACGACGCGCTGGGCGTGGTGATCGACAGGTCGGTGTCGTCCGCGAGCGGGTTCGGGACGCCGCTGCCCTGGTCACAGCCGCCGGAGTCCGCGGCGATCGGCACGGTCCCGTCCCAGGTGACCTGGCTCGCCGCCGCGCCCGGGGACGGGATCGCGAGGGTGGAGCTCGACGGCGTGGCGGCGCTGGAGACCCCCACCGCCGCGGCCAGCAGTCCGAACCCGGCGACCAGGCTCACCCGACGTGCGTTCACGCAACCACCCTCGCCACACCCCGCGCGCTGTTGACGCGCGGCTCCACACCTCGGCGCTGTTCACGCCCTGACCGTGCCGGCGCGGATCTGCGCCACCAGGGCCTCTTCGACGAGGTGAGGCGGTGTTCCTGCCGCGGGTGAGCGGGGTCTCAGATGCGGGTCAGCGAGAGTCGCTGGCCGACTTCGACAGGGTGGCCCGGGCGGCCTCGAGGCGGGCGACGGGGATGCGGAACGGCGAGCAGGACACATAGTCCAGGCCGACCTCGTGGAAGAAGTGGACTGAGTCCGGGTCACCGCCGTGCTCGCCGCAGACGCCCAGGTGGAGGTGCGGGTTGGCCCGGCGGCCCGTCTCCGCCGCCAGGCGCACGAGGGCGCCGACACCGTCCCGGTCGAGCGTCTCGAAGGGGCTGACGCCGAAGACGCCGAGGTCGAGGTACTCGGAGAAGAAGCTCGCCTCGACGTCGTCGCGGGAGAAGCCCCAGGTCATCTGGGTGAGGTCGTTGGTGCCGAAGGAGAAGAAGTCGGCGGCGCCGGCGACCTCGGCCGCGGTCAGCGCTGCACGGGGCACCTCGACCATGGTGCCGATCAGCACGCGCGACAGGTCGACGCCGCGGGCGGTGGCGACCTCGTCGAGGACCTTCTGGGCCTCCTCGCGCACCGTCTCGAGCTCCTGGATGGCGCCGACCAGCGGCACCATCACCTCGGGCCGGGGGTCGCCGCCGGCGGCGAGCCGGTCGGCCGCGGCCTCGGCGAGCGCGCGCACCTGCAACGCGAAAAGGCCCGGGATGACGAGGCCGAGGCGCACGCCGCGCAGGCCGAGCATCGGGTTGGCCTCGTGCAGGCGGCGCACGGCGTCGAGCAGCACGCGGCGCTGCGGGTCGACCGTGGCGCCGGTGGCGTCGGCGACCGCGATCTCGACCGAGAGCGACGTGATGTCGGGCAGGAACTCGTGCAGCGGTGGGTCGATGAGGCGCACGGTGACGGGCAGCCCGTCCATCGCCTCGAGGATCCCGACGAAGTCCTCGCGCTGCAACGGGAGCAGCGCGGCCAGCGCCGCGTCGCGCGCGTCCGCGCCCTCGGCGAGGATCAGCCGCTCGACGAGCTCGCGCCGCTCGCCCAGGAACATGTGCTCGGTGCGGCACAGGCCGATGCCCTGCGCGCCCATGCGGCGGGCGCGCTGCGCGTCCTCGGGGGTGTCGGCGTTGGCCCGCACCTTGAGGCGCCGGACCTCGTCACCGCGGGTGAGCAGGCGGTCGACGGCGGCGACGAGCGCGTCGCCCGCCGGGACGACCCGCGACTCGACGTAGTCGGCGACCGGCGACGGGGCCACCGGCACCTCGCCCAGCCAGACCTTGCCGGTGGAGCCGTCGACCGAGAGCACGTCTCCCTCGCTGACCACGATCCCGCCGGGAGCGGTGAGCCGCTTCGCGGAGGTGTCGACGTCGAGCTCCTCGGCGCCGCACACACACGTCTTGCCCATGCCGCGGGCGACGACGGCCGCGTGGCTGGTCTTGCCGCCTCGGCTCGTGAGGATGCCCTGCGCGGCGATCATGCCGGAGAGGTCGTCGGGGTTGGTCTCGCGGCGCACGAGGATGACGGCCTCACCACGTGCGGCCCACTCGACGGCGGTCTCGCTCGAGAACACGGCCTTGCCGACCGCCGCACCGGGGCTCGCGTTCATGCCGGTCGTGAGCTTCTTGGCGCGGTCGCCCGGGTCGCCGAACTTCGGGAACATCAGCTGGCCCAGCTGGCCGCCGCTGACGCGGCGCACCGCTTCGTCGATGTCGATGACCCCCTCGTCGACCAGCTGCGCCGCGATGACGAACGCGGCCGCGGCGGTGCGCTTGCCGACGCGCGTCTGCAGCATCCAGAGCTTGCCCTGCTCGATCGTGAACTCGATGTCGCAGAGGTCCTTGTAGTGGCCCTCGAGCGTCGCCATGATCTGCATGAGCTCGTCGTAGGACTTCTTGTCGATCGACTCGAGCTGCGGCAGCGGCAGCGTGTTGCGGATGCCCGCGACGACGTCCTCGCCCTGCGCGTTTTCGAGGTAGTCGCCGTAGACGCCCCGCTCGCCGCTGGCGGGATCGCGGGTGAAGGCGACGCCGGTGCCGCTGCCGGCGCCGAGGTTGCCGAACACCATCACGCACACGTTCACCGCCGTGCCGAGGTCGGCCGGGATGCGCTCCTGGCGGCGGTAGAGCCGGGCCCGCTCGCCGTTCCACGAGTCGAAGACCGCGAGGGTGGCGAGGTCGAGCTGCTCGCGCGGGTCCTGCGGGAAGTCGCGCCCGGTGTGCTCCTTGACGATGCCCTTGAAGGCCTCGGTGAGCTGCCGCAGGTCGTCGGCGTCGAGGTCGGTGTCCTGGGCGACGCCCTTGGTCTTCTTCGCGAGGTCGAGCGCGTGCTCGAAGTCGTCTCCGGGCACCCCGAGGACGGTCTTGCCGAACATCTGGACCAGGCGGCGGTAGGAGTCCCAGGCGAAGCGCTCGTTGCCGCTGACCTTGGCCAGGCCGTGGACGCTGGTGTCGGACAGGCCGACGTTGAGGACGGTGTCCATCATCCCGGGCATCGAGAAGCGGGCGCCGGAGCGGACCGAGACGAGCATCGGGTCGTCGGCGTCGCCGAGCTTCTTGCCGCGCTCGGCCTCGATGTGCGCGATGGCCGCGGTCACCTGCGCGGCCAGGTCGTCAGGGACCTTGCCGTCGGCGAGGTAGGCCCGGCACGCCTCCGTGGTGATGGTGAACCCGCCCGGCACCGGCAGGCCGAGGCCGGTCATCTCGGCGAGGTTCGCACCCTTGCCGCCGAGGAGGTCCGCCATGCTGCGGTCGCCTTCGGAGAAGTCGTAGACCCACTTCGCGCTCATGCTCCGCAGGCTAGTGGTCGCCCTTCGGGGGCAGACTCGTGGTGTGGGGTTCTTCCGCCCCGACCGGGGCGACGACGTTGTCCTCGTGACGGATGCGCAACAGAGCCGTCAAGAGGAGCTGTCCGCGCGGGTGCGCCGGTACACGTGGACGATGGGCGTCCGCACCGCCTGCTTCCTGCTCGCGGCCCTGCTCCCCATCCCGCTGGTGTGGCGGATCCCGTTCATCCTCGGCGGGATGGTGCTGCCCTACATCGCGGTGACGATCGCCAACGCGGGGCCGGTGCGCACGAACGACCGGCCCGTCGGCTACACCGACCCCGACCGCAGGGCCACTCCCCCGAAGCAGATCGAGGGCCACACCGTCATCGACGTGTGAGAAGCGCCGCGTGTGACGCCGCCCGTCAGGCGGCGCAGCCCCTCTCACTCGAGGGGCACGGGGCGTAGACGGTGATCTGACGGCTGGTCGAGCGGGCGAGCCGGGCGTTGCCGGCGAACTGGGCCCGGATGCCGATGAGGGGCCCCGGGGTGATCCGGAAGTGCCCGGTCGCGACGCCGTTCCGGCCGGTGATCACGGTGATCTTGCCGACCTTGATCCGGCGGCCGGACAGCCTCGCCGTGCTGTGCGCGCCCTTCGCGAGCCGCAGCTGAACGCGCACGTCGACGCGCCCGCTGCTCGGCACCTCGACCGATCCGTGGTGGCCGCCCTGCCCGTTGGTGATGCGCACGGTGACGACCGTGCCCGCGGCCTTGACCACCGGCTTCGGCATCGGGAGCAGCGCGAGGCTGCTGCCGGCCGGGATGTCCGCGCAGCCGTCGACGAACGGCGCGCCGTTCAACCGCTCCTCGAGGAACGGCAGCGCGGCCGCGGCCCACGGGACCGCGGCCTGGGTGTGCGCGAGCCCTTGCTCGACCATCAGCTGCACGTGCACCCCCTCTTGGCAGTACTCGTGCGCGAGAGCCTGCACGTCGGCCGCGATCATCACGCCGTCGCCGGTGCCGTCCGCGTCACCGACCGCCATGAGCAGCGGACCGTCAGGATGACCGGGCGCGGTGCCCATCGTGAGGTTGTTGATGATCCGCACGAAGTCGGGGATCTGGAACGGGTCGCTGTACTCCGGCTTGAGCAGCTGCTTCACCGTCAGACCGGGGTACTTGCCGAGCAACGAGTTGATGCACTGGCCGCGCGCTTCGTCGACGAGCTTGATCCCGTAGGGCGAGAGGTACTGGTCGATGTCGACGCCGTACGCGCGGGTGAGCGCCAGCAGGATGCCGGGCATGATCCCCGACCAGCTGGCGCTGCCGCTGATGTAGGTCAGGTTGTGCGCGTAGTCGACCGGGATGCCGCCCTCGGCGACTCCGACGATGTTGAGGTCCGGCGCGTACAGCGGCGCGATCTCGCTGGCCCACTCCGAGGCGATCGAGCCGCCCGAGTAGCCGTAGAGGCCGATCGGCGTCGATGCGGGCAGCTCGAGGTCGGCCTCGGCCGCGCGCAGCGAGTCGAGCGTGCCGTAGCCCGACTCGTGGCCGGCCGACCAGTGCAGGTCCTCGCCCTCGAAGTCGGAGACGTTGACGTAGTAGCCCGCGGCGAGGAACTGGCTGATGAGCCCTTCCTCGGCGTCGACGTTCTGCGCCGTCCCCGGCCCGGAGTCGCCGCCGTTGAGCCAGTAGCTCGGGTCGCACTGCGCGCCGAGCGCGTCGTAGAAGCTCTGGTAGCTGACGATCTTGCCCAGCGCCGGCGCGGTCGGCGGCTTGAGCACGGTCGTCACGGTGACGGTCGGCTGCGCGAGCTCGCCGGCGGTCCGGTACAGCAGCTGGTCCCCCGGCACCGCCACATCGGTGCCGGAGATGTGCATCGAGATCGTCCGGGTCTTGAGGACCGTCCCCGGTGGGATCTGCCCGAGGGGCGTCGTGCCCGTGTAGCTGTAGAACGGGTCGGCGGTCGGCAGGGCGACCGTCGGCGCGCCGTGCGCCGGCAGGGCGACGGCGGCGAGCAGGGCAGCGGTCAGCGCGGCGACCGAGCGCCGGACGGTGGGGGCCTTCACGGCCACCATGGTCGCCCTGTTCGCTGAGATCAGCAGCCCTGCAGCTGCTGGGCGAGGTAGCCGCGCACCGCGTCGAGGCCGATGCGCTCCTGGGCCATCGAGTCGCGCTCGCGCACGGTGACCGCCTGGTCCTGCAGGGTGTCGAAGTCGACCGTGATGCAGAACGGGGTGCCGATCTCGTCCTGCCGGCGGTACCGGCGGCCGATGGCGCCGGCGTCGTCGAACTCGACGTTCCAGTCCTTGCGCAGCTGGGCGGCGAGGTCACGCGCCACGGGCGACAGGTCGGCGTTGCGCGACAGCGGCAGCACCGCCGCCTTGACCGGGGCGAGCCGCCGGTCGAAGCGCATGACGACGCGCTTCTCCACGCCGCCCTTGCCCGTGGGGGCCTCGTCCTCGGCGTAGGCGTCGAGCATGAACACGAGCGCGGCGCGGTCACAGCCGAGTGCAGGCTCGATCACGTACGGGATGTAGCGCTGCTCCGTCGACTGGTCGTAGTACGACAGGTCGACGGTGCTGGCCTCGCTGTGCGAGCGCAGGTCGAAGTCGGTGCGGTTGGCGATGCCCTCGAGCTCGCCCCACTCGGTGCGGGCGAAGTCGAACTTGTACTCGATGTCGACCGTGCGCTTCGAGTAGTGCGAGAGCTTCTCCTTCGGGTGCTCGAAGAGCCGGAGGTGGTCCGGGTTGACCCCGAGGTCGGTGAACCAGCGCATGCGCTCGTCGATCCAGTACTGGTGCCACTGCTCGTCGGTGCCCGGCTCGACGAAGAACTCCATCTCCATCTGCTCGAACTCGCGGGTGCGGAAGATGAAGTTGCCCGGCGTGATCTCGTTGCGGAACGACTTGCCGATCTGGCCGATGCCGAACGGCGGCTTGCGCCGCGACGTCGTCTGCACGTTCAGGTAGTTGACGAAGATGCCCTGCGCCGTCTCCGGCCGGAGGTAGGCGAGCGAGCCCTCGTCCTGCACCGGGCCGAGGTGCGTGGTGAGCATCAGGTTGAACGCCTTGGGCTCGGTGAACGCGCCCTTGGTGCCGCAGTGCGGGCAGGTCAGGTCAGCGAGCCCGTTGGGCGGCTCGTTGCCGTCGTGCTTCGCCTGGTAGGCCTCGATGAGGTGGTCGGCCCGGTGCCGCGTGTGGCAGCTCTGGCACTCGGTGAGGGGGTCGCTGAAGGTGTCGACGTGCCCGCTCGTCTTCCAGACGACGGGCGCGAGGATCACCGACGAGTCGAGGCCGACGACATCGTCACGGCCCTGCACCATCGACTTCCACCACTGGCGCTTGACGTTGTTCTTGAGCTCCACGCCGAGCGGGCCGTAGTCCCAGGCGGCCCGCAGGCCTCCGTAGATCTCGCTCGACGGGAAGACGAAGCCCCGGCGCTTCGAGAGGCTGACGATCGTGTCCATGCGGTCGGCGCACATCTAGGCACTCCTCCGGCTGGCGGTCGGCTGTGAGCGGTGCGTGCGCCATGGTCCCGTCACGGTCGTCCGGTCCGCACCGGCGAACAGGCTATCCGGGTGCTCAAGGCGCCCGCCCAGTCGGCCGAACGGGGGACAGAGGCGTGCTGTGCACGCGAAGACCACAACCGGGCCAAAGGCCGTGGCACGCTTCTCCGCCACGGCCGGAGGCCCAAGACCACAACCGGGCCAAAGGCCGTGGCACGCTCCTCCGCCACGGACGGAGGCCCGAGACCAGCAACGGGGCCGAGGAGTGACTGACGTGGCGACCGAACGGAGCAGCCCCGCGCGCCGGCCGGGTGCGAGCAAGGCGCCGGCGTTCGGTGAGGCCCCCGTGAGCCCGCAGACGGGCAACCCCTTTGCCCCGACTTCGAACCCGGCAACTCCGGCGATCCCGACCGTCGCGCCGATGCCCGCTCGGCCGGTCGCGCGGCCCGTTGCTCCGGTTGCGCCCGCTCCCGTGCTGCCCCCGCAGGTGGGATCCGTCGCGACCGCGCCCCCCGTCCCGCCGCAGGCCCCGCCCGCGATGCCGCCGAGCCTCCCCCCGACGATGCCCCCGACGATGCCCCCCGCGATGGCGGCCCCGACGATGCCCCCCACGATGGCGGCCCCGACCATGGCCGCCCCCGCGCCGACCAGCCTGATCCCGCCCCCGCTGCCGATGTCGCAGCTGCACGAGGCTTCCGTCGAGGTCGAGGCCCCGGCACCGCCGGCTCCGCCGAAGACGAAGCCGAAGCGGCGCGGTCGCCGGGGCGGCCGGGGCGGCGAGCGGTCCGCGCCTGAGCTGCAGCCGGTCGACCCCGCCCTGCTCGCCGCGTACCGCGAGTTCAGCGAGGACGTCCGTCCGTCCGACCACGCCGGCGTCTACTTCCCCGAGCATCGGAGCGCCGAGCAGGCCGAGGAGCCGAAGAAGCGCGAGCGTCGCAACGTCGACTTCATGCCCGGCGGCCGCGGCCGCACCCCCTCCACCGGCAAGGGTCCGGTCGTGCTCGCGGGTGTCGCGGCCGTCGCGCTCGGCACCGTGTTCGCCGTCGTGCTCGCCGGCCGCCACGGCACCACGCCGCCGGCGCCGGCGCTGAGCCACGCGGTGCACGTCGACGCCACCGCCGCCAACGCCAGCACGAGCATCACCGTGCCGACCACCGCCACGCGGGGCCCTGCCTACACGCTGACGGTGCCGGCCGGCTTCGTGGCCGATGCCGGCAGCGACGGCGGCTCCGACGTGCTGCTCTCCGAGCCGGTGCTCGACCTCCACCTGCGCGTCCAGTCGCGCACCAAGGACGCCGCGCTGAAGATCCCCTCCGGCTCCCCCGCGACGATGACCATCGCCGGTGCCACGGCGAAGGGCACCGAGGCGACCGCTCGGGGCCACGCCGTCCGCACCGTGCAGTTCGCGCGGGACGGCATCACCTACACCGTCACCGAGACCGTGCCGGCGGGCGGCAAGGAACACACGTTCAAGGTGCTCGACCAGGTGCTGTCCGGCTGGTCGTTCTCGCGCTGACGCGCCTCAGGGCCGGCGCCGCACCGGCTCCGGCCCGGGTCCGGCCTCGTCGGCCGTCTCGTACGTGCTGACCGACTCGGCATGCGCGCCGAGCAGCGGTGTCGCCAGGAGCTTCACGTCGGTGGCGCCGAGAGCGCGCCGCCACGAGCCGAGGTCGGCGAACTGCGCGAGCACGGCCACCCCGCCGTCGTCCTCGACCGACTGCCCGACGCGGCCGCCGAGGAAGCCGGGGCGCGCGTGCAGCACGGCCAGCAGCTCGCGCGCCTGGGCGGCGACGGCCTCGCCGCCGCGCAGCCGGATCACGACGTCGATGCGCACCGGGTCCCCTTCGCCGGCAGCGTGCGGCTGACGAGGTAGGCGTCGACCGCCGCCCGGACGCAGCCGCTGCGCCCGTACGCGGTGTGACCGTCACCGTCGCGCGTGAGCAGTCGCGCGCCGTCGAGATCACGCGCCATGGCCTGCGCCCACGCGTACGGCGTTGCGGGGTCGTGCGTGGTGCCGACCACCAGGACCGGCGGTGCTCCTCTGCCATGGGGGATGCGGGCGGGGCGCGCGGGGACGGGCCACACGGCGCACTGCAGGCCCGAGTAGACGACGCCGGCGCCGATCCGCGGCGCGACCTTGCGGGCCCGCTGCGCCACCGCGAACCACGCGGGCTCGCCGCGCGGAGCAGCGTGGTCGAGGCACGTCACCGCGTTGAAGGCGTCGAAGCTGTCGTCGTAGTGGCCCGCGCCGTTGCGGCGCGTGTAGGAGTCGGACAGCGCGAGCAGCCCGGCTCCGTCGCCGTTGCGGGCGTCGCGCAGCGCCTGGGCGAGGACGGCCCAGCGAGCCCGGGCGTAGACGGTGGCCGTGACGGCGTAGAAGAGCTCGCCGGCGGCGACCGTGCGACCACCACCACCGGGGATCGGTCGGGCCACCACCTGCTTCGCCAGCGCGTCGTAGGTCGCGGTGCAGCCGCAGTACGCGAAGAAGCGGTCGAGCGCTCCCTCGAAGCCCTTGGCCTGGCCGATCGCCATGCCCGCGAGGTCGAGACCCGGGTCCAGCGCGGCGTCGAGCACGGCACCACGCACCGTTCTCGGGAACAGATCGACCCACGTCGCACCGAGGTAGGTGCCGTAGGAGAAGCCGAAGTACGTGAGCGTCTTCTGCCCGAGCGCGCGCCGGATGGTGTCGATGTCGGTCGCGGCCTCGACCGTGCCCACGTGGGCGAGCAGTGCCTTCTGCGCCGCGCTGCGCGTGCAGCCCTTCACCTCGGCCTGCACGTCAGCGAGGTAGCGCTGCCGTCCCTTCGCGGACGTCGGTGACTGGTCGTCGTGGAAGAGACGGTCGAGCTGCGCGTCGGTGGCACATCGGATGCCCGCGCTCGCGGCAACGCCGCGCGGGTCGAACGCGACGATGTCGAACCGCCGGCGCAGGACGTTCGAGTAGACGGCGCCCGCCGCACGCAGGAAGCCGACGCCCGAGTCGCCAGGGCCACCGGGGTCGACGACGAGCGTTCCGATGCGGTGCGCCGGGTCCGTCGATGGCAGCTCGATGAGGGACAGCGGGATCGTGCGGCCCATCGGCTTCTCGTAGTCCACCGGCACGCGCAACGTCGCGCAGCGATAGCCACCACCGCAGTCGTTCCAACGCACGCGCGCGGGCGTGAACGCACGCGCCTGTGCAACCGTCGGGGAGCTGGACGCTGCGCCGGCATGCCCAGCCCCACTGACCGCGGGTGCCGAGCTCACGGGCAGACCCGCGCTGTCGGTGACCGGTGCGGCGCCCGTCGTGCACGCGCTCGCGATCACCAGCCCGAGGAGGCCTAGGGCCAACACCGTTCTGCGTGGCATGTCAGGCCTTGCCGTAGCGGCGGTGGCGCTGCGCGTACTCCTCGCACGCCGCCCACACCGTGCGCCGGTCGACGTCCGGCCACAGCACGTCGGCGAACACGAGCTCGGCGTACCAGCTCTGCCACAGGAGGAAGTTGCTCGTGCGCTCCTCCCCTGACGGACGGAAGAAGAGATCGACGTCGGGCATGCCGGGTACGTACATGTACTTCGAGATGGTGCGCGCGTCCACGCGGCCGGGGTCGAGCCGGCCGGCCTTCACGTCGCGCGCGATGGCCGCCACGGCGTCGCCGATCTCCGCGCGGCCGCCGTAGTTGACGCACATCACGAGGTGCAGGACGTCGTTGTCCTTCGTCATCTCCTCGGCGATCTCGAGCTCGTCGATCACGGAGCGCCAGAGCTTCGGACGACGGCCCGCCCAGTGCACGCGGACTCCCATCGCGTGCATGTCGTCGCGGCGCCGACGGATGACGTCGCGGTTGAACCCCATCAGGAACCGGACCTCTTCCGGCGAGCGACGCCAGTTCTCGGTGGAGAACGCGTAGGCCGAGAGCCACTTCACGCCGAGCTCGATCGCGCCCTCGACGACGTCGAACAGCGCGGCTTCGCCGGCCTCGTGACCAGCGGTGCGCGGCAGCCCGCGCTGCTGCGCCCAGCGCCCGTTGCCGTCCATCACCAGCGCGACGTGCTGCGGCACGAGGTCGCGCGGGATCGGTGGCGGCCGGACGCCGCTGGCGTGCGGGGTCGGCGGGCGCACGGGTGCGCGGCGGCGGGGCATCGGTCAGGCGCGCTCGACGAGCGGGAGGGCGCGCAGGCGCCGCTCGAGGTGCCACTGCATCAGGGCGGCGGTGAGGCCGCTGACCTCGCGTCGGGCGCGCTCGTCGCTGGCGTCGGCGCCGTCGGGCCCGTCCCACTGCGCGTCGACCAGGGCGGCGGCGAGCTGCAACGCGGCCGGGCTCGGTGACACCGCTCCCGACGGGCGGCACGCCGCGCAGACCACGCCCCCGGCGGCGACCGCGAACGCACGGTGCGGACCGGGCTCGCCGCAGCGCGCGCAGGTGTCGAACGCCGGCGCCCAGCCACTGGCGGCGAGCGCGCGCAGCAGGAACGCGTCGAGCACGAGGGTCGGGGCGTGAGCGCGCTGGGCGAGAGCGCCCAGGGCGCCCGTGGTGAGCGCGTAGAGCCGCGGCACCGGTTCGCGCTCCTCGGAGGACAGTCGCTCGGCGCCTTCGAGCACCGCCTGCACGACCGTGTGCGCCGGGTAGTCGGACACGAGCTGCTCGCCGTAGGAGGCCAGCCCGACCGCCTCGCGGACGACGTCGAGGCTGCGCCCCTCCCACACCTGCAGGTCGACGACCGCGCCGGGCTCGAGCCGCGCGCCGAACCGGCTGCGGGTGCGGCGCACGCCCTTGGCGACCGCTCGCAGGCGTCCGTGCCGGCGCGTCAGCAGCGTCACGATCCGGTCGGCCTCGCCGAGCGGAGTCGTGCGCAGGACGACCGCCTCGTCCCGGAGCACCGCCACGTGCCGAGCATCGCATCCGGGTCGGCCATCGCGGCGCCGACACGGGTGACCGCTGCCCACGGCTCGCGCGTTGCCGTAACAGCTCCACTGCCGCCTGCGAGGATGAGGAAGTGAGAGTGCGCGGCACCCGACGCCTGATCCGCCTCGCCGCCCTGGGGGCGGCCGCGGTCGCGGTCGGGGTCGCCGTCCCCGCCGCCTCGGCCCCCCTGCCCGCCCGCTACCTGCTCGTGACCGTGACGCCCGAGGCCGGGCAGACCCTGCCGTCCGCGGCCCGCTTCGCCGAAGTGACGTCGGCCCTCGAGGCCCAGGGCCTCACCGTGACGCGCGGCCCCGGCCTGCTCCTCCAGGCCCACGGCCGCGCCGCTCCCCGCCTCACCGGCGCGCTCGCGAGCGACGTGGCCGGCGTCGTCGACTCCTCCGTCGGCTCCGTGCGCTGGAAGGCGCACGCCGGCGCGCCCGTCATCGGCAGCGACCTCTTGCAGGCCTACGGCGTCCCGTCGGCACCGCTTGCGCCGACTGCCCCGCCGGCGATCACCGGGCGAACTCCCGTCGTCGCCAGCATCCAGCTGTCGGGCTGGAACGCGACCGACCTCTCGATCTTCGCCGCCACACAAGGCATCGGCGACGGCCATGCGCTGTTCAGCTCGGCGGCGCAGCCGTGCCAGCTCACCCAGCCCAGCATCTGCTACGACCCGGTCAAGAGCGGGCAGTACACGGCGGTAGCCGTCGACCGGCAGCCGACGATCACGCAGGCGGACAGCCAGGCGGACAGCGAGGCCGAGGTCGCGCTCGACCAGGAGACGCTCCTCGCGGTCGCGCCCAAGCTCGCCCAACGCGCGTACTTCGCCACCAACGGCGGGCCGACCACCACCACGACCGGCATCCTCGGTGCCTTCAACGCCGTCCTCGCCGACGTGACCGATGGCTACCCGATCGTCGCGCTGACGACCTCGTGGGGGAACTGCGAGGACGGTTCGCTCGCGTTCGACGAGCTGCGCACGTCGCTCGAGACCACGCTGCAGAAGCTCAACGCCGCAGGCGTGACGGTGTTCGCCGCGAGCGGTGACGCGGGGGCCTACGACTGCGCGCCGGACCAGGGTGGCGTCGGAAGCAACCCGCTCGACCCGGCGTACTCGACGCCGGCAGTCGACTACCCGTGCTCCTCGCCCTGGGTCGAGTGCGTCGGCGGCACATCACACCCCAACGGTTCTTCTGCGCCTGCGCCCGACACCGCGTGGGACGAAGGCGATGCCGACACGCCCTACAAGGGCAGCGGCTCAGGCGGGGGCGCCAGCACGGTGTTCCCGCGCCCTTCGTGGCAGGCGGGTGAGCCCGGTCCGGCGCACCGGCTCGTGCCCGACCTCGCGCTCGACGGCGATCCGAGCACCGGCATCCGGACGATCGTCGACGGCAGCCCGCACGTGATCGGCGGCACCAGCCTGGCCGCGCCCACCGCCGCGGCGATGCTCAGCGACATCGTCTCCGCCGCCTACCCCAGCTGCGCGTTGCCGAAGGGCGTCGGCGACATCCACACGGCGCTCTACTCGAACCCGGGAGCGTTCGTCGACGTCGTCGCCCCGTCCTCGAGCTCGGCGATCCAGCCGGCGGGTCCTGGCTTCGACGAGGCCACCGGCCTCGGGACGCCGACCTGGGCGGCGCTCGCCCCGTCGCTCTTCCCGCTGCTCGCGCCCGCGGTCTGCGTGACCAGCTGGAAGCGCGACGCCGGCACCACCACGACGACCATCACCGCCAGGTGGGCGGCGTCCGGCGCGGCGGGGATCAAGAGCATCGGCGTCGCCGTCGTGTCGTCGAACCCGCACGATGCGGTGTTCAAGAAGGCGCTGCCGGCCGCCGCCCGCTCGTTCAGGTTCACGGGCAAGCCCGGCCGCACCTACAGCGTCGCGGTCGCGGCGATCGACAACGCCGGCCACCTCAACGTGAACGTCGCCGACACCGACGTCACCCTGCCGTTCGACGACAAGGCCAACCAGCTCAGCAAGGCGTGGTCGCACAA
>DASZYF010000139.1:0-28102 GCA_035545535.1 Mycobacteriales bacterium
GCTCGCGGCCGGTGACGACGCGCAGCGCGCGCGGTTCGTCGGCGCCGTCGCGGGCGGCACGACGGGAACGCTCGCGCTCGCCGATGCGCGCGGCGTGTGGAACCCGAACGTCCCGCCGGTGTCGGCCGAGCGCGCGGGTGAGGGCTGGCGGCTGCGCGGCACCACGCACTACGTCGTCGACGGTGACCGGATCGACGAGATCGCAGTGCTCGCCTCGACGCTCGACGGCCCGCAGGCCTTCATCGTCCCCGCCGCCGACACCCGAGCCGAGCGGTCACCGTCGTTCGACCTGTTCGAGCACGTCGCCGACGTGACGTTCGACGGTGTCACCGTCACCGACGACCGCCGCCTGACGGGTGACGCGGTCGCGGCATTCACCCGTGCCCTCGAGGACGCCGCCGCCGGGCTGTCGATGGTGATGGTCGGCGCGTGCCAGCGCGCGCTCGACATCGTCGTCGACTATGCGAAGCGCCGCGAGCAGTTCGGCGTGCCCATCGGGTCGTTCCAGGCCGTGAAGCACAAGGCGGTCGACGTGCACGTCGCGATCGAACGCGCCCGGGCGCTCGCGTACTTCGCCGCGCTGACGGCGGCCGAGGGCGACCCCCGTCGATCGATCGCGGTGTCGATGGCGAAGGCGGCCGCGGGCGACATGCAGAACGTCGCGTTCCGCCACTGCATCCAGCTGTTCGGTGGGCTCGGCTTCACGTGGGAGAACGACGTGCACCTGTTCCTGCGGCGCGCGAAGGCCGGCGAGCTGCTGTTCGGCGGCGCCCGCGAGCACCGCGTCCGCGTCGGTCGTGAGCTGCTGACGGGCGATGAACGACCCGGAGCGGTGGTGCACGCGGCCGAAGGTTGCGGCACGCTCCTCCCGCCGCAACCGGAGGCCCCGAAGGGCGGCGGGCAGCAGTGCGACTGACCTTCGATGCCGACGTCGAGGCCTACCGCGCGGAGCTGTGCGCCTGGCTCGACGCCAACGCACCCACTGCCGAGGAGGCCACGGAGAGGCCGACCTCCACCGCGGACGTACCAGCGTGGGCGCGCGCGTGGCAGCGCAAGATGTTCGACGCGGGCTGGCTCGTCCCCGGCAACCCGCCGGAGTACGGCGGCCGCAACGCATCGCTCGTCGAGCAGTTCGTGCACCGCGAAGAGCTCGACCGTCGCAACATCGCCATCAGCCACAACCCGCAGGGCCTCGGCATCATCGCGCCGTCGCTCTTGGCGTTCGGCACCGAGGAGCAGAAGCAGAGGTGGGCCCGGCCCATCCTGCGCGCCGAGATCACCGCGGCGCTCGGCATGAGCGAGCCGGGTGCCGGCTCGGACCTCGCCGGGCTGCGCACCCGCGCCGAGCTCAAGGGCGATCACTTCGTCATCAACGGGCAGAAGGTGTGGACCTCGGGCGCGCACCACGCGGACGTCATCCTCGCGTTCGTGCGCACCGACCCGGACGCGCCCAAGCACAAGGGCATCAGCTGCATCGTCGTGCCGACCGACACGCCCGGCGTCACGCGGCGGCCGTTCGCGTCGTTCGTCAGCCGCGACGACGTCGACTTCAACGAGGTGTACTTCGACGACGCGGTGGTCCCCGCCGAGAACCTCGTCGGTGAGCTGCACCAGGGGTGGAAGGTCGCCAACGGGTCGCTCGGCCACGAGCGGTCGATGCTCTGGCTCGACTTCTTCGGCAACCTGTTGCGCTTCCTCGAGTCGTTCCGCGACGCCGTCGGCAGCGAGCGCAACGCCGCGTCGGCCGACGACGCCCTGGTGCTCGACGCCTACGGCAACGCGGCGATCGACACGATGGCGCTCAAGCTGCTCGGCATGCGGGCGATCGCCCGCGCGCGCCGCGGCGTGTTCGCGGGCGATGAGTCGCTGCTGAAGCTGCTGGGCTCGGAGGGCATGCAACGGGCCAACGGTGACGCGGTGGAGCTGCTCGGCCCCACGGCGCTCGACGACGTCACCCCCGCGATCACCGGCCACCACCTGCAGCTCGAGGGCTACGAGGGCAGCTGGATGGACCGCTTCCAGCGCAGCTTCGCCGCCACCATCGCCGGCGGCACCTCGGAGATCCAGCGCAACATCCTCGCCGAACGGGTGCTCGGCCTCCCCCGCTGACCACCCCGGTCGACATCGGCTTCGTGCCCGGTTTCGCCGCCCCGGACCTGCCACAAAGCCGATCTCGGCAAGGTCAGCCGCCGCGGCGGGTGGTGAAGCCTCCGCCCCCGTTGCCACCGAAGTTGAAGTTGCGGAACTGCGGGCCGCCCGAGGTGCTGCGCTGCAGCGACGACAGGGACGTCGAGCTCGTCGGAACCGCTTCCGAGAGGTCGGCGAGCACCACCGGCTGGCCCAGCGTGAGCCCGGACGTCACCTGCGTGACGAGGGCACCGACGGCACCGGTCTGCACGCGGACGCGCTTCTCGGTCGTCCCGTCGAGCACGAAGACGACGCCGTCGTGCAACGCCGAGTTCGGGACGACGAGCGCGTCCTTCACCGACGCGAGCACGACCGAGACCTGCGCCTGCGAGCCGCCGACGAAGCCGGCGCCCGGATCGTCGACGTGGATGGTCACCGGATAGGTGGTGGTCGTCGAGCTCGAGCTCGAGCTCGGCAGCAGGCCGATCGCGCTGACCGAACCCACCACCGGCGCCGACGCGCCGTCCGGCGTCACTTGCGCGACCTGCCCGACCTTCACCGACCTGATCGAGGACGACGAGACGTTGACGGTGACGTCGGCGGCGCCCTTGGTGGTGATCGAGACGGCCTGACCGGCGCTCGCCTTGGCGCCGGCGGTGAAGGGCTGCGCGGAGACGGTGCCGCTCACCGGGGCCGTCAAGCTCGCCGCGGCGAGCGCGGCGTTCGCCTCGTCGAGCGCCACCTGATCGGCCTGCACCGCGGCCTCATCGGTGGTGATGCGGCTGGCGCTGCTCTGGTTGCTCTGCCCGCCGAAGCTGCTGCTCTGGTTGCCGTTCGCCGAGGAGGAGCTCCGGCCGCTCGACGATGAGCTCGAGGATGAGCTCGAGGATGAGCTCGGGGTGGACGCCCGCGTCGACGTGATGCCGTGCCCGGCCGACGGCACCGCGCTGCTCGCGGTGCTGGTGACGGTGCTCGCCGCCTTCGTGAGCGCGTCGGCGAGCTGGGTCTGCAGCTGCTGGGCCTGGTGCAGCGCGTCGAGCGCGGCCTGCATCCGGTCGGCGCACGAGCCGCCCGTCGCCGTCGGGGACGACGACGGCGGGCCGGGCGGGCCGGCCGCAGGGACGGCGTCGGCCGACGCCGCTGCATCGGACGACGCCGACGGCGAGGGGCTCGTTGACGCCGAGGGGCTCGCCGACGGCGCAGCTGGACCGGTCGAGCTGCACGCGGTCGAGGCCGAGCCGAGCATCTGGTCGGCCTTGTTCAGCGCGTCGGTCACCGCCGCCGCCAGGGACGCGGTGCTCGATGTCGTGCTCCCGCCCGGGCGGCCCGACGGTCGCGCGGACGACGAAGGGCGGGCGGAGGAGCTCGGTGCGGCGGTGGGCCGTGCCGCCACGCTGCTCGACGGGCTGGCGGTCGGCTGCGCGGCGCTCGAGCTGTCGGCGGAGGACGCAGCGGCGCTCTGGTCGTCCTCGAGCGTGGCCTCGGCCTTGGTCAGGGCGGCGGTCGCGGTGGTGACCGCGTCCTGCAGCGGACGCGGGTCGAGGGTGACGAGGGTCTGCCCCACCTTCACGGTGTCGCCCACCGATACGAGCACCTTCGCGACCGTGCCGGTCGCCTTGAGGCGCGCCTTGGTGACGCCGTCGAGGGTGATGGATCCCGTGAGGTCGAGCGTCTGCTCGACGTCGGCCTTCGTCACCGGGGCGGTGCGGAAGCTGGACGAGCTGGTGCCCGTGGTCGCCCACGCCGCGGCCGACCCGCCGCCGGCGAGCACCACGGCGACGGGGATGACGACGCGTGGTCGTCGCCAGCGGCTAGCCATTCGAGCCACCGCCCGCCGGCGCACCGCCGGGGCCACCGAAGCCGCCGCCGCCGAACCCGGTGTCGCAGCTGCCGTTGGTCGCCGGCGTGATGGCGATGCTCGTCGCGGTGACCGTGCCGGTGGACGAGTCAGCGGCGCCGCGGGCCCGCACGCAGGTGCCGACCTTCAGCGCGGCGGCGGTCGCCTTGACGTCCTCGGTGTACGTGGTCGTCGACGACGTCACGACGGTGACCGGCGTGGTGCTCACCGCGGTCGGTGCCGCTGTCGGCACCGCGGTCGGTGCGGTCGATCCGTTCGCCCGGAAGCGCGGCGTGATGCTCGCGACGGTGAAGCCGGTGGCGCTGACCGCGGTCACCTTGCCCGTGGCGCCGAAGCCACCGAACCGCCGGCCCCCGGGGGCGCCCGACGGGAACGCGCCGCCGCCGAAGCGGCGCGACGGGAACGCGCCCGACGGGAAGGCGCCGCCCCGGAACGTGCCGCCGTTGCCGCCCCCGAACCCGCAGGTGCCGTCGGAGCCCGGCGCGGTGATGGTCACCGCTGCGGCGTCGATCGGGCCGTTCGTGTCCGTGGAGGGCGCGGTGGTTGCCGTGGAGCCGGTGTCGACCGGGCGGACGGTGACGCACACACCGACCTTCACGTCGGCCGCCGTCGCAGCCTGCTGCGTCGTGAAGGTCGTCGTACCCGTGTAGGTGACCGCGGTCTGCGACGAGGTGCTCTGCACCTGCAAGGTCTTGCCGTCGATCTCGGCGAGCAGGCCGCTGGCCCCGCCGCCGCGCCCGCCGAACCCGTCTGTCGCGCCACCGCCGGCCGTGCCGGTCGTGCTGTTGCCGGTCGTCGTGCTCCCACCGGTGGACGCGGTGTTGTTCGCCTTGGAGCCGTTGCCGCAACCGGCCGCGGCGATCAGCGCGACAGCCGCGACGGTCAGGGTCTTCTTCATGTGTTGCTCCAGGTCGGGGTGAGGGGTGGGTGGGAGGTCATTCGTTGCGCAGCGCGTCGATGGGTGCGAGCCGGGCCGCCCGGCCGGCGGGGTAGACCCCGGCGACGATGCCGATGCCGAGCGCGACGACGACCGCGCCGGCCGCGGCGAGCGGCGAGATGGTGACGGGCTGGTTGAGGAAGTGCGGAAGGACGGAGGCGCCGATGACGGCGAGCCCGAGACCGAGCAACCCGCCGGTCGCGCCGAGCGTGCTCGCCTCGACGAGGAACTGCCGACGCACGGCGGACGGCTTGGCACCGAGCGCCTTGCGCAGGCCGATCTCCCGCACCCGCTCGGTGACGCTGACGAGCATGATGTTCATGACGCCGATGCCGCCGACGAGCAGGCTGATGCCGGCGATGCCCGCGAGCAGGATCGTCAAGGTGTGATCGGTGGCCGTCTCGGTCTTGATGAGCGACTGCTGGCTGGTGATGGTGAAGTCCGCGCTCGTCGGGGCGACGCCGTGCCGCGTGAGGAGCAGCGCGTCGGCCTCCTGGTAGGCCGCCGAGAGCACGCCGGAGGACTTCGCCTGGATGTAGATGGCGGAGACCGAGGTGCGCGCGGTGCTGCCGGAGATGCGCACGGTGAACGTGGACTCGGGGACGATCGCGGTGTCGTCCTCGGAGCTGGTGGCGCTCGAGCTGCTGCCGACCGCGTTCAGCACGCCGATGACCGTGAACGTCGAGCCGTTGATGGTGACGGTCTGCCCGACGGGGTTGCGGAAGGAGAACAGCTCGGTCGCGGTGTCGGAGCCGAGCACCACCACCGGACGGGCGGCCGCGAGGTCGCTCGCGTCGATGAAGCGCCCCGAGGTGAGGGTGCGACCGCGGACCGAGAGCCACGTCGGTGAGGTGCCGACGACGCTCGTCGTCCAGTTGGTGCTGCTCGCCGTGACCGACTCGCTCGAGGTCGACGTGGCGGCGACGTCCTGGATGTCCGGCGCGACGGTGTCGTCGGCCAGCGCGGCGGCGTCCGCGGCCGTCAGCGTCGACGCGCTGCCGAGGCCGCCGCGGATGCCGGTGCTGCTGGTCGTGGAGCCCGGCGAGACGATGAGCAGGTTGCTGCCCAGCGCGTTGATCTCGCTGCGCACCTGCTGCTGCGCGCCCTGGCCGAGCCCGACGGTGAGGATGACCGCGGCGATGCCGATGAGGATGCCGAGCATCGTGAGCGCCGAGCGCAGCCGGTGCGCGCGGATCGCCTCGAGCGCGGTGCGCAGCGTCTCCGCGGCGTTCACGTCGGCGCTCCCGCGAGCAGCACCTGGCCGGGGAACGACTGCTCGATGAGGCCGTCGCGGATGCGGACGACCCGGTGGGCGCTCTGCGCGACCTCCTGCTCGTGCGTGATGAGCACGACCGTGCGCCCGGCGCGGTGCAGGTCGTGCAGGATCGCCATGACCTCCTGCGACGACTGCGAGTCGAGGTTGCCGGTGGGCTCGTCGGCCAGGAGCACGGCCGGGTCGGTGACGAGTGCCCGGGCGATGGCGACGCGCTGCTGCTGGCCACCGGAGAGCTCGCCGGGCTTGTGGTCGACGCGGTCGGCCAGGCCGACGCGGTCGAGCGCGGCGAGCGCGCGGCGCTTGCGCTCGTCCCGCCCGACGCCCGCGTAGCAGAGCGGCAGCTCGACGTTGCGCCAGGCCGGCATGGTCGGCAGCAGGTTGAAGGACTGGAACACGAACCCGATGCGGGCGTTGCGCACCTCGGCCAGCTGCGACTCGTCCATCGTGCTGACGTCCTCGCCGGCCAGGCGGTAGGTGCCCGAGGTCGGCACGTCGAGGCAGCCGAGGATGTGCATGAGCGTCGACTTGCCGGAGCCCGAGGGCCCCATGATCGCCACGAAGTCACCCTGGGCGATGTCGAACGTCACGCCGCGCAGCGCCTCGACCTCGAGCGATCCGGTGGAGTAGGTCTTGCGCACGTCTCTCAGCGAGAGGACCGCCGTCACGGGGCGCCCGCCGCGCCGCCGCCGTTGAAGAACGTGCCGCCGTTGGGGAAGGTCCCGCCCGGGAAGCTGGCGCCTCCGCCGTTGCCGCCGAAGAAGCCCCCTCCGCCGTTGCGGCCGGTGCCGTTGGTGTTGCGGCGCACCGTCCCGCCGCCCGGGAAGGTGGTGGTGACCTCGACCTCGTCACCCGCCACGAGTCCCTTGATGATCTGCGTCGACGGGCCGTAGCTGGTGCCGACGGTCACCGGTGTCGTGACCTTCGAGCTGCCCTTCTTCAGGTAGACGACGGTCTGCCCGTTGACGGTGTGCAGCGCGAGCGTCGGGACGGTGAGGACGTTGTCCTCCTGCTTCACGATGATCGTCAGGTCGGCGCTGCCGCCGGCGTACAGACCGGTCGGTGTGCCGGTCACCTTGACGACCACCGGGAACGTCGCGCTGCTGCCCGACGCCGAGCTCGCAACCACGCCGACGGATGAGACGGTCCCGAACACGCGCTGCGTCGCCCCGGTGGGCGTGATCTGCACCTGTTGGCCCTTGACCAGCTCGGCGAGGTCAGCGCTGCCGACGCTCGCGTCGACGATCCAGTGCTCGGTGGAGATCAGGGTGATGGTGTCCGACGACGAGCTGCTCGAGCTGTTGTTGGACGACTGGTTCGAGCCGTTCGACGGCCCGCTGCTGCCGGAGCCGACGACGTCACCCTCGGCCATCGAGACCGCCGCGATGGTGCCCGCGAACGGCGCCCTGATCGTGGCAGCGGCGAGGTTGTCCTGCGCGTTGGTGAGCTGGGTCTGCGCCGACGCGAGCTGCGCGGCGGCCGCGGCCTGCTGCGTGCTGCTGGCGCTCGCCTCGGCGCTGACCTGCTCCTCCGCGGCGGTGACCGCGGCCTCGGCACTGGTGACCGCGGACGCGAGCGCGGTGGTGCCGACCGTGGCGAGCACGGCGCCCTTCTTCACCTTCTCCCCGACGCTCGCGTTGACCGCGGTGATGGTGCCGGGGACCGTGAAGCTGAGGTCCTGCTGCTGCGCCGGCTCGATGGTGCCGGTCGCGGTGACGCTCTGCGTCTGCGTGCCGCTCGTCGCGGCCACCCAGGTGGTCGTGGACGAGCCGGAGCCGCTGCTCCCGCCACGGGTCAGCGCGTACGCGGCGCTGCCACCACCCGCGACGAGCACCACGGCGCCCAACGCCACCCACGTCCGGCGACGCTTGATCAACCGCACCGCGGCTCCTCTCCACAGACCACTGCCGGTAGTCGCGAGCGTGGTGACCGGGGCTGAGGAGAACCTGAAGATGGCCTGTCCCGATCCCATGAGTGCTCACAGCCGGGGCACAGTGACGGCGGCCCACAGCGGGATCATGGTTCCGCTTCAGCCCCGCCACATGGACCAGGTTCACCGTCGGTGCCATGGACACGACGCCCGACATCCCCGACGCCCTCACCGCCCCCGCCGACGCCCTGCAGCCACCGTCGCCGACCAGTCGCCGCTACCGCTTCGGGGTGGTCCTGGCCGGGACGGTGCTCGCCGGGCTCGCCGCCGGTGCGGGGATCACGGCGGCGGTCGGCGACGACACGTCGAGCGCGGTGACGACCTCGACGGTCGCGGCCTCGACGAACGCCCAGGCCGCGTCATCGACCACGGGCACCGTGAAGAGCGCGCTCGCCACCATCGAGCCGTCGGTGGTGCTGATCACCGACACCATCACGTCGAACGTGCGCACCGGCTTCGGCTCCGCCACCCAGCAGGCGGAGGCGGCCGGCACCGGTATCGTCATCAGCTCCGATGGCGAGATCGTGACGAACGCGCACGTGGTGAACGACGCGAGCAACATCCAGGTCACGTTCTCCGACGGCACCAAGCACCCGGCGACGCTCGTCGGCATCGACACCGCGAAGGACCTCGCCGTCATCAAGGCGACCGGTGTGACCGACGCCGTGCCCGCGTCGTTCGCGACGACGGTCAGCGTCGGCGACAGCGTGATCGCGGTGGGCAACGCCGAAGGCTACGGCGGCTCCCCCAGCGTGACCGAAGGCATCATCTCCGCGACCAACCGCACGCTCGACGGCACCGACAGCTCGGATGCCACGCTGACCGGGCTGCTCCAGACCGATGCCGCGATCAACCCGGGCAACAGCGGTGGGCCGCTGGTCAACACCGACGGTCAGGTCGTGGGCATCAACACCGCGGTCGCGACGGGCACGTCGAGCGAGCCGGCGCAGGGCATCGGCTTCGCCATCCCGAGCAGTGCGGTCGTCGCCGAGCTCCCCGCCCTCAAGGCCGGTGCCAACGCCTGACCCGAACCCCGGTGATCCGTGCGAGGGAGGCCCGGAGATCGGGGCTTTCTCGCACGGATCATCAGGAGCAGGGGTCAGCCGAGGACGTCGGCCTCGACCAGGGCGTCGATCTCGGCCGCGGTGAGGCCCCAGGAGGTGAGGCCGGCGAGGTCGTGCTCGCCGGGGCGGGGCGGGGGTGACGGCGGATCGAGCGTGCTGCGGCTGAAGCGCGGTGCCGGTGACGGCGAGACCAGCCCGGCAACCTCGGTGAACGTGCCGCGCGCCACGTTGTGCGGATGAGCCGGCGCGTCGGCGAGGGTCAGCACCGGCGTGACGCACGCCTGCGCGTCGCGGAAGACCTCGAGCCACTCGTCGCGGTCCTTCGTGCGCAGCACCGCGGCGACCCGGTCCTTGGTGGCTGCCCACTGCGATGCATCGTCCCGCGATGGGATCTCGGCGTCGGCGAAGCCCAGTCCGGACAGGAACGCCCGGTGAAACGGCTCCTCCAGCGCGCCGACGGAGAGGAACAGTCCGTCGGCCGTCTCGTAGACGCCGTAGTGCGGGGCTCCCCCGTCGAGCAGGTTGGTGCCGCGGTCGCCCCACTGCCCCAGCGCCCGCATCTCGTACGCGATCGTCGCGAGCAGGGCAGTCCCGTCGACGATGGCGGCGTCGACGACCTGCCCCTGCCCCGAGCGCTCGCGTTCGAGCAGCGCGGCCAGCACTCCCAGGGCGAGCGGGAACGCGCCGCCCCCGAAGTCGCCGAGGATCGACAGCGGCGGGACGGGCGGTGCGTCGCTCGGCCCGATGGCGCCGAGCACGCCGGACAGCGACAGGTAGTTGATGTCGTGACCGGCGTCGTGCGCCATCGGTCCGTCCTGGCCGTACCCGGTGACGCGCCCGACGACGAGTCGCGGGTTGCGCGCGAGCAGGACGTCCGGGCCGAGGCCGAGGCGTTCGAGCACCCCGGGCCGGAAGCCTTCGAGCAGCACGTCGCTCTTCTCGACGAGCCGCAGCACGACCTCGGTGCCCTGCGGATGCTTCAGGTCGACCCCGATCGCGGGACGCCCGCGGGTGAGCACCATGCGACGGTCCACCTCGCCCGGTGGCAGCACCGGCATGCCCGTGCGCTCGACGCGCAGCACCTCGGCGCCGAGGTCCGCGAGCACCATCGCGCAGAACGGCACCGGCCCGAGCCCGGCGAGCTCGACGACGCGCAGCCCGGCGAGCGGCCCCGCCCCGCTCACTGCTCGGTGAGGTAGCGGTCGATCATCCGGTGCATGTGCAGGACGTTGCTCTCCTGGCGGCGGTTGAGGCGCAGGCCCGGGCCGCGCGTCTTCAGGCCCGCCTGCACGTGCGCCATGTTCTCGTAGTCCTGGTTGGTGATGATCCCCCAGTCGCGCTCGGTCCAGTCCGGGTAGAAGCGCTTCTTCGGCTTCTTCGCCTCGACGCCGGGCGGCGGGAACTCGAGGAACCAGGTGTCCTTGATGGCGCGGTCCGGGTCGGCGCCGTCCGGCCGCACGCGGAACAGGATCGCGCTGCCGGGATAGATCGGGCCGACCATGTTCGGGAAGAACAGCACGTCCTCGGCGCTCGTGATCTGGTCGTCGGTGAACCCGTCGACCGGCACGCCGCGGCGCTCGAGCAGACCGCGCTTGCCGTGCTGGTAGCGCGCGAGCAGCGACTCGCCCTCGACCGGCGTCGAGATGATCTCGTCGACCAGCTCCTTCTCGTCCTTGTAGAACAAGCCGCCGAGGCCTTCGACGAACGCGTGCAGGATCTTCGCCTCGTCCCACTCGGTGAGCCCGAGGCGCGGGCTCGGCCGGAGCTCGCGGCGCGCGTTCGGCAGCCGGCCGTAGTGCGCGTGGATGCCGAGCGGTTCGTACTCGAGGCTCACGTCGTCGGTCCACGGCAGCAGCTGCGGATGTGTGCCCTGGACGTGGTAGCCCTCGTTGAACGCGTCGACGACGACCTTCCAGTTCGCAGGGAGGATCGTCGACCAGTACCAGCGGATGCGCATCCGGTCGAGGTGGTACGGCGCGAGCAGGCTGGGCAGCGGGTCGAGGAACTCGAGCAGCGGTGGCGCCTGCGCGTCGAGCGTGACCCACACGAACCCACCCCAGGACTCGACGCGGACCCGGGGCAGACCCGCGTTGCCGGGGATGGGGTCGAACTCGTCGGGGTCGACGACCTCGATGAGTCGGCCGTCGAGGTCGTAGCGCCACGCGTGGTAGCGGCAGCGCATGCTGCCTTCGTCGAAGCAGCCCGCGCCTTCGGCGATGCGTGTGCCGCGGTGGAGGCACGTGTTGGCGAACGCGCCGATGCGCCCCGCGGCGTCGCGCACGACGAGCACCGACTGGTCGCCGATGACGTACTCGCAGTAGTCGCCCGCGTCGGGGATCTCCTCCTCGCGGCAGGCGACCTGCCACACGCGACCCCAGAGCCGGTCCTGCTCGGCCGCCGCGAACTCCGGGCTCGTGTAGCGGGCGCGCGGCATCACACCGTCGTCGCGGACCACGAGGTCGCCGAGCTCGAAGGTCATCTCGGCGCTCACGCTACGCCCGATCGCTCCTATGCTCAGGCGCGCTCAGGGTGTGGACGAGCGGAGGAGCAGGGGTGGCGCAGCCGCAGTCGCTGGCACCGCCACTCGCCGAGGTCGAGCTCCCCGCCCGCAACGTGCGCGCGCTGCTGGAGCGCAACGCGACCGACCCGGACACGCGCGATCGCGCAGCGCTGCGGTTCGGTGACCGCACGTGGACGCACGCCGAGGTGCTCGACGAGTCGCAGCGGTTCGCCGCGCTCCTCGCCGCGAACCTGGACCCGTCCCGGCCGCCGCACGTCGGTGTGCTCCTCGACAACACGCCGGACTACGTGTTCACGCTCTACGGAGCGGGGCTGCTCGGCGCGGTGGTCGTGGGTCTCAACACCACCCGGCGCGACGAGCACCTCGCCGCCGACATCACCCACACCGACGTGCAGCTGCTGCTGACCGAGCCGCGCCACCTGCCGCTGCTCGCCACCGTCCTCCCGCAGCTCGACCTGCCCGGCGGACTGATCGTGTCCGACCGCTTCCCCGACGACGGCGATCCGACGACGGTCGGCCGCCCGCTGACGGCGGCACTCACCGCCGCGCCGGCGGTCGATCTGCCCGACCCGGACGCGCGGGTGCTCTGGACGTTGCTGTTCACCTCCGGCACGGCCGGCGCGCCGAAGGCGGTGCGCTGCACGCAGCACCGGCTGCTCACCACCGGCAGCCGCATGAGCATGATGCTCGAGCTCGGGCACGACGACGTCGGCTACGCGGCCATGCCGCTGTTCCACACGAACTCGCTGATGGCGGGCCTCGCCGCCGCCCTCGTCGCCGGCGCCACGTTGTCGATGACGCGCCGCTTCAGCGCGTCGCAGTTCCTGCCCGACGTGCGGCGCTACGGCGTCACGTGGTTCAACTACACCGGCAAGCTGCTCGCCTACCTCCTCGCCGTGCCCGAGCAGGCCGACGACGCCGACACCACGTTGCGCATCGCGTTCGGCAACGAGGGCTCGCCGCAGGTCGTCGCCGCCGCAGCAGCGCGGTTCGGCACCCGCATCGTCGACGTGTTCGGCTCGACCGAGGGCAGCATCGCGCTCGACCGCACCGGAGGGCCGCCGCCGGGCTCCGTCGGCCGCCTGCGCCAGGGCATCGCCGTCGTCGACCCCGACGGCAACGACAAGGAGCCCGCGCGCTTCGATGCCGACGGCCGGCTCCTCAACCCTGAGGAGTGCATCGGCGAGCTGGTGAACAAGCTCGGCGTCGGGCCGTTCGAGGGCTACTACAACAACGCCGAGGCGACCGAGCGCACCACGGCGCACGGCTGGTACTGGAGCGGCGACCTCGCCTACGTCGACGCCGATGCGTGGGTCTTCTTCGCCGGGCGCACCGGCGACTGGTTGCGTGTGGACGGTGAGAACTTCGCCGCCGGTCCCGTCGAGGCGATCATCAGCCGCCACCCGGACGTGCTGCTCGCCGCGGTCTACGGCGTGCCCGACGCCGACGCCGGCGACCAGGTGATGACCGCGCTCGTGCTGCGCGACGGGATGCGCTTCGACGGCGCCGCGTTCGCGCGGTGGGTCGACGCGCAGGCGGACCTGAGCCCCAAGTGGCGACCGCGCTACGTGCGCGTCGCGACGGCGCTGCCGGTCACACCGACCAACAAGGTCATCACCCGCATGCTCGTGCACGACAAGGTGCGCGCCGACCGCACGGCCGGCGACGCGCTGTACGTCCGCCGCCGTGGCGCCGAGGCCTTCGTCCCCTTCACGGACGACGACGAGGCGGCGCTCCGCGCCGCCTTCGAAGCCGCGGGACGCTCGCGGTTGTGGGACCTCTGAGACGATCCGCGAGGGAGGTCGACGCATGGGAGAGCTCGACGGACGGACCGCGCTCGTCACCGGCGCGAGCCGCGGCATCGGTCTGGCCATCGCGCGCCGCCTCGCGATGGCGGGCGCGACGGTCGCCGCGGTCGCGCGCACGCTCGAACCCGACGAGCGCGGGTCCGGCTCCCTGCGCGAGACCGTCGCGCTGATCGAGCGCGCCGGCGGCTCCGCCGTCGCGGTGCCGGGCGACATCAGCCGGGCCGAGGACCGCGAGCGGGTGGTCGCCGAGAGCACCGCGGCCCTGGGGCCGATCGACATCCTCGTCAACGACGCGGCCGTCACGTTCTTCGCACGCGTGGAGGACATCGCCGAGAAGCGCTTCCGCCTGATGGTCGAGGTGCAGATGTGGGCGCCGCTGCACCTCACGCAGCTCGTGCTCCCGACGATGTACGAGCGCGGCGCCGGCTGGGTGCTGAACATCTCGTCCCGCGCGTCCGAGCACATCCCCGGGCCGCCGTTCCCGGCGATCTGGTCGAAGGGCGGGTTCGCCGCCTACGGCATGGTGAAGGCGGGCCTCGAGCGCTTCACGACCGCACTCGCGGCCGAGGGCCATGAGCGGGGGGTGCGGGCCAACTCGCTGGCGCCGCGCGACAACGTCGCGACCCCGGGCGCGGGTGCGCACGACCTGGTGGAGGGCCTCGTGCTCGAGGACGCGAGCGTCATGGCCGAGGCCGCACTGGCCCTCGTCGAGGGCGACCTCACCGGCCGGGTCGCCGTCTCCCAAGACCTGCTCGCGGAGCTCGACCGACGCCCGGTGCCCCTCCCCGGTTGACCCGACCGCCGGGTGGTTGCGCCGAACGGGTGGGTGCGTTCGCGTCACGACGAACAGTGAGACTGCGTCTCGGTTCGTGGGCGGTGATATCCCGACATCAAGGACATGTCACGCCACCGCTTCCTCGTGCACCTCACTGTCGGCCTTGCCGGGCTCGGCCTCGTCTGGGCGATGGGCTCGGGTGCCGCGGTCCGCGGCCCGTCCCATCCCCGCGTCGTCCCGGTGACGATCCGGACCGAGCTGTCGACCGCGGCCAGCGGCCATGCCGAGCACGCGGCCCTGCCCAGCACGCTGCTCTACGCGCTCGAACGCAACACCACGGTCGACGACAGCGTCACCCGCTGGAACCCGTGCCAGCCGATCCGCTGGCAGATCAACCTGCACGGCGCGCCCGCCGGCGCCCTGCGCACCGCGACCGAGGCCGTGCGCCGGGTCGGCAAGGCCAGCGGGCTGCGGTTCGTCTATGCGGGCACGACGTCGGCCATCCCGCAGTCGGACTGGGGCGCGAACGACGACCCGCCGCTGACGATCGCCTGGGCGCGGCCCGGGCACGGGCCGGGGCGGTCGGACCTGCTGCCGGGCGGTCAGGTCGTCGGGATGGGCGGTACCCGGTCGGTCGGCACCGTGGTGGCCGGGGTGCTCGGACTGAACATGCACATCAGCACCGCCTACGTCGTGCTGGACGCCGACGCGACCCGCTACTTCCCCCCGACCTTCGCCGCCCAGCCCAGCCTCGGCGCGCTGCTGATGCACGAGCTGGGCCACGCGGTCGGTCTGGGTCACGCCGGAGACCGCAACGAGATCATGTACCCGACTCCCGTCCCCGGGCACGCGTCCCGGTGGGGCACCGGCGACCGCGTCGCCCTACGGCTGGTCGGAGCGGGCGCCGGCTGCATCGCGACCAGCTGACGCCCCGCCCCCAGCGGCAGTGCGGCTAGCGGAGGCCGGTGAGGTCGCGGCCGATGATGAGCTTCATGACCTCCGACGCCCCGCCGTACAGGGTCTGCACCCGCGCGTCGACGAACATGCGGGCGATCGGGTACTCCCACATGTAGCCGTAGCCACCGAACAGCTGCAGGCAGCGGTCGACGACCTTCTTCTGCAGCTCGGTGCTCGCGAGCTTGCCCTTCGCGGCGTCGACCGCGGTGAGCTCACCGGCGTTGAGCGCCCGCACGCAGTCATCGAGGTAGGACTGCACCACGTCGATCTGCGTCGCCATGTCGGCCAGCTCGAACTGCGTGTTCTGCAGCTTCGCGAGCGGAGCGCCGAACGCCTCGCGCTCGGTCGTGTGCTTCACCGTCCACTCGAGCGCCGCCCGCGATGCGACGTTGGCCTGGTACGCGATGGAGATGCGTTCCATCGGCAGGTTCTCCATGAGGTGGCCGAGCCCGCCACCTTCCTTGCCGATGATGTTCGTGACCGGGACGCGCACGTCCTCGAAGAACAGCTCGGCGGTGTCCTGCGCGTGCAGGCCGAGCTTCTTCAGCTGCTTGCCGCGCGAGAAGCCCGGCATGCCGTCCTCGACGGCGAGCAGCGTGAAGCCCCGCGACCCGGCGTCGGGATCGGTCTTCGTGACGACGATGAAGATGCCGGCGTTGAAGCCGCTGGTGATGAACGTCTTCTGCCCGTTGAGCACGAAGTGGTCGCCGTCGCGCACCGCTGAGGTCTTGATGCCGCGGAGGTCGCTGCCCGCGCCGGGCTCCGTCATCGCGATGGCGGAGATGAGCTCACCGGTGGCGAGCTTCGGCAGCCAGCGCTGCTGCTGCTCGCGCGTGGCGAGGTGCAGGAAGTACGGCATGAGCACGTCGTCGTGCAGGCCGAAGCTCGAGACGATCGACGCGGCGCCGACCCGGCCGAGCTCCTCGGCGACGACGGCCCGGAAGCGGTAGTCGGTGAGCCCGGCGCCCCCGAACTCCTCGGGGACGGTGAGGCCGATGATCCCCTGCTTGCCCGCGGCCAGCCACGTGTCGCGGCCGATGATGCGCTCCTCGTCCCAGCGCTCCATGTTCGGCAGGACCTCGCGCTGCACGAACTCGCGCACGACCGCGCGGAAGTCCTCGTGGTCCTGCTCGAACAGCTGACGGCGCACGGCGTCCCTCCGCGGCGGGATGAGAAGGGGGTTCTACCTGTTGGAGATGTAGATGCTACCGGCCGTCGGGGCCGGCGACACCGGCCTGCTCCGCGGCGGCGTAGGCGTCGATCCAGGCGCGGAGGTCGGCATCGAGCTCGATGCCCGCGGAGCGCATGATCATCGCGAGCATGTCGTAGCCGCCGACGGTGCAGATGACGTCGAGGATCTGCTCCGTGCTCATCTCGGCGGCCAACGCCGCCCACGTGTCGTCCGCGATGCGGGCGTCGGCGATCAGGTCGTCCACGGCCCGGATGAGCGCGGCGTCGAGCGGTGACCAACGCACCTCACCGTCACCGTCGCCCGAGAGCGCCGCGATCTCCGCGCGCGTGAGACCGGCTTCGCGGCCGAGGACGACGTGCTGCGCCCACTCGTAGTAGGCGCCCCGCGTGGCACCGACGCGCACGATGAGGATCTCGCGCTGACGCGCGGACAGCGTGGTCGCGTAGAGGACGTGGCCGATGAAGACGTGGAAGGCCCGCGCCAGCGACGGGTGGTGGGCGAAGGTGCCCAGCACGTTCATGCCCTTGGGGGTGCCCTCCGGGCGCGGGGTGGGCGAGATGACCGGCGCGAGAGCGTCCTTCATCTCTCGAGGCCACTCGGTGAGCGGCACCGGGCGCAACCGGACGTCGAGCTGGGGTTCCTGCACGGCCCCAGTCTGCCGGTGCGCGCGAGGAGGTCTGCTCAGCGGACGGCCTCTTCCATCGCCGACGTCGGTGGGGCCTCGATCGCGAGCCGGGGGATCCACGCGTCGAGGCGCTTGGGCAACCACCAGGTGAGCCGGCCGGTCATCTCCAGCACCGCGGGCAGCAGCACCGTGCGGATGACGATGGCGTCGAGGAAGATCGCGATCGCCATCGCGAACCCGAACACCTTGACGATGAGGTTCGACGACGCGGCGAAGGCACCGAACACCGCGATCATGACCGCGGCGGCCGCCGTGACCACGCGACCGGTCGAGGCCACACCTTCGCGGACCGCGACGCTCGGGTCGCCCGTCCGCTCCCACTCCTCGCGCACGCGGGAGACGAGGAAGACCTCGTAGTCCATCGAGAGGCCGAAGACGACGGCGAACAGCATCACAGGGATGTAGGGCGAGATGGGGGCCGGCTCCACGCCGAGGAGCCAGGAGAACCAGCCCCGTTCGAACACGGCCTGCACCAGGCCCAGAGCCGCTCCGATGGACAGCAGGTTCATCACCGCTGCCTGCAGCGGGACGACCAACGACCGGAACGCGACGAGGAGCAGCAACGCCGACAGCACCACGATGGTGCCGATCAGCCACGGGAGCTTGCCGGTCACGACGATCGCGAGGTCGACCTCGACCGGCGTGACACCGCCGAGGTAGGCCGCGGCGTGCGTCGGCGCGGTGAGCTGCGGGAGCACATCGGCCCGTAGGTGCTTCACGAGGTCCTCCGTCGCCTCGGTCTGCGACGCCGACCTCGGGTACAGCGCGATGGCGGCGGTGTCGTGGGCGTTGTTGAAGCGCGGGGCGGCGACCGTTGCGACGTCGGGCACCCGGCGCAGCGCGTCGACGATCCCGGCGGTCGCCGCCGAGTCGGTGGCGGTGCGGAAGGCGACCACCACGAGCACCGGCCCGTTGAAGCCCGGCCCGAAGCCCTCCGCCAGCAGGTCGTAGGCCTTGCGGGTGGTCTGGTCCGGCCGGTCGTTGCCGGCATCGCTGTTGCCCAGGCGCAGGCCCAGCAGCGGGAGCGCCAGAGCGAGCAAGGCGAAGGTCGACGCGACGACCGCGACCATCCGGCGCTGCTGCACCAACGCCACCCATCGGACCCAGCGGCCCGGCCGGCCCGTCTCCTCACGGCCAGCGCGCGGTCGGGGAGCGCCGACGCGCGCGCCGGTCAGGGCGAGCAGTGCGGGCAGCAACGTGAGCGACGCGACGAGGACGAGCAGGACCGCGATGGCCGATGCGACGGCGGCCCCGCTGAGGCTCGGCATCCCGAGCGCGAGGAGGGTGAGGATCGAGATCACCACCGTCAGGCCGGCGATCACCACGGCGCGGCCGGCGGTGCGCATAGCGATCTCGATGGCCGGCTCGGCCTCTCCGCCGTTGCTCTGGAACGTCGTGCGGAAGCGCGTGACGATGAACAGCGCGTAGTCGATGCCGACCCCCAGCCCGATCATCAGCGCGAGCTCGGTGGAGAAGTCCGCCATCGACACTGCGTGGCTCACGAGGTCGATCGTCGCCACGGCGGCGCCCAGGCCGAGCACCGCCGTGATGATGGGAAGCGCCATCGCGAGGAGCGATCCGAAGCTGATGAGCAGCACGACGATCGCGGCCACCAGGCCGACGCTGCTCGACGCGAAGCCCGAGAAGCTCTGCACCTTCTCGATCGCCCGGCCGCCCATCTCCACCTCGAGCGTCGGTGTGCGGGCGGCGTCGGCGGCCCGCTGCACTGCCTTCACCGCCGCGGTGGGGATCTTGTCGGGCGGAGCGTCGAAGGACACGCTGGCGAACCCGATCGTCCGGGAAGCGGACAGGGCACTCGCTCCTGCCTCGAACGGGCTGATCACGGAGGTCACGTGCGGCAGGCCGGCGATGGCCGCGAGCGCGCGGTCGATCGAGACATGGTTCGCCGGGTCGGTCAGCCGCCCGGTCGTCGCACGGAACACGACCTGGTCGGTGTCGCCGGCCTGCGCCGGGAACCGCTGCGCGAGCAGGTCGAGCGCGCGGCCCGAGTCGGTGTGCGGGAGCGAGAAGCCGCTGTCAGTGCGCTTGCCGACCGACTGGGCCACCGAGAAGAGCCCGGCGACCACGACGATCCACGCGATGAGGACGAGCCTCCGGTGCGCGATCGTCCACCGGGTCATCCGCCCCACCGTCTCGGCCCCTCCCGTCCGGAACGAACATTAGGTCTACGCGGAACAGATGTTAGGGCGGATGGTCATCCCGCGCGACGTGCGGCAGGATCGGGCCCGGCTGGCCGGAACGTCCAGGAGGCACCGTGGAAGCGCGCGACCAGTACCACGCCGGGATCGTGGTCGACGACTTCGAGGCCGCCCTTGTCTGGTTCAGCGCCGTGGCCGGCTACCGGTGGTGCGAGCCGGTCGCGGTCGACGTGCCCGTCGATCTCCCGGACGGCCGGCGCACCTTGCCCATGCGTCTCACCTACTCCGTCGACGAACCACGCCTCGAGCTCGTGCAGGGCATCCCGGGCACCCTCTGGATACCGAGCACGTCCGGGATCCACCACCTCGGGTACTGGAGCGACGACGTCGACGCCGACATCGCCCACCTGCAGGCGCAGGGCATGGCGCTGGAGGCCAGTGCCCCGCTGCCCGACGGGACCAAGCAGTGGGCCTACTGCAAGGGACCCGGCACGGTCCGCATCGAGCTCGTGAACCGGGTGCTCGAACCGGCGCTGCGCGCCTGGTTCACGACGCCCGCGCAGTGAGCGCCGCTCACGGGATGAGCTGACCCGTCGGCCGGATCACCAGCTCGTTGATGGCCGTCCCTTCGGGCAGCGCGAGCATGAAGGCGATGGCGTCGGCCAGCACCTCCGGCGGTTGCGGCGCGCCACCGTCGACGAACATCGGCGCCATCGGCGTGGCCGGCGGCTGACCGTCGACCACGACCGACGTGCTGAGGATCTCGGTGTCGAAGAAGCCGGGCATGACCAACCCCACGTTGACACCGTGGGGCGCGAGCTCGACGCGCAACGTGTCCACCGCCGCCTGCAGTCCGCGCTTCGTGGCGGCATAGACGCCGACCCCCGGCATGGTGGTCAGCGCACCCGACGACCCGACGATCACGACGTCCCGTCGGCCGACCGCGCCGAAGTGGGCCAGCGCGTCGCGCGCCGCTGCGATCGGGGCGATCAGGTTGAGCTCCATGAGCGACCGCCACGCCGGCGACGTGCCGGTCGCCAGCGACCCGACCATGCTCTGCCCGGCGGCGGCGACGACCCCGTCCAGGCCGCCGAGCGCGTCGGCGGCGGCGGCCACCGCCTGCACCAGCGCCTCCGGGTCGGTCACGTCGCACGGGATGCCGACCGCGCGCTCGCCGAGCTCGGCGCTGAGGTCGTCGAGCCGTTCCTTGCGCCGGGCCAGCAGTGCGACCGATCCACCGGCCCGCACGACGGACCGCGCCGTGGCCGCCCCGATGCCGCTCGACGCGCCGGTGATCAGCACTCGACGACCGGACAGGACGCTCACGCCGGCTCTTCCTGCTGCATCATCTTGGCCAGCGTCATCGTCAGGTCGAGCACGCTCACCGTGTCGGTGCCGGTCTTCTTCAACCGCTCCGACGAGCGGTAGCCGAGGTCGACGTCGGTGGCCTGCGCCCGCAGCGCACCCACCGTCGCCTGCTCCTTGGGCACGTGCTTGAACGCGTCGAAGGAGAACAGTCGCAGCGCGTTCTCATGGGTGATCTTCGCGATGTCGCGCTCGGACAGACCACCCAGGTAGGAGCCGACCTCCTCGGGCGAGCGTGGCCACGTGGAGTCCGAGTGCGGGTAGTCGCACTCCCACGTGACCATGTCGAGGTTCAGCTTGCCCGCTGATTCGATGCCGAACGCGTCGTCGATGAAGCAGGTGACGATGCGCTCGAGGAAGACCTCGCTGGGCAGCTTGCCCTTGAAGTCCTGGTGGGTCCACGCCCGGTGCATCTTGTACACGCGGTCGATCCGTTCGAGGAAGTACGGGATCCAGCCGATCCCACCCTCCGACAGCGCGATCGTCAGGTCCGGGAACTTGCGCAGCATGGGCGACCAGATCACGTCGGCCGCGGCCTGCACGATGTTCATCGGCTGCAGCGTGATCATCGTGTCCACCGGTGCCTCGACGGAGGTGATGACGACCGACGACGACGAGCCGATGTGCATGCACACGACGGTGTTGGTGTCGCTGCACGCCTGCCAGAACGGGTCCCAGTGCTCGTTGTGAAGCGACGGGTAGCCGAGCTTCTCCGGGTTCTCGGAGAACGACACGGAGTGGCAGCCCTTCGCAGCGACGCGACGGATCTCGTCAGCCATCAGCTGCGGGTCCCAGATGGGCGGCAGCGACAGCGGGATCATCCGGCCGGGGTAGGCGCCGCACCACTCGTCGATGTGCCAGTCGTTGTACGCGCGCAGCACGGCCAGCGCGAGATCCTTGTCCTGTGCCCGGGCGAAGTACGGCGCGCACAGCTGCGGGTAGCTCGGGAAGTTCATCGCCGCGAGCACGCCGTTGGCGTTCATGTCGCGGATGCGCTCGTGGATGTCGAAGCAGCCGGGTCGGATCTCGGCGAACTTCGTCGGCTCGGCGCCGTACTCGTCCGGCGGGCGGCCGGCGACCGCGTTGAGACCGACGTTGGTCGCCTCCTGGCCCTCGAAGACCCACGCCTCGGTGCCGTCGGCCCGCTGCACCACCTTCGGCGCCCGGTCCTTGTACTTCGCCGGGATGTGGTTCGTGAACATGTCCGGCGGCTCGACCAGGTGGTCGTCGACCGACACGAGGATCAGGTCATCGGTGTTCATCAGGCTCCTGCGCTGGGAGGACAGGCCGGGCGGAACAAGTGTTAGGGCGACACTCTAGGCCTCTGCTAACCTCCGGAACAACTCTTCGGTTCAAGCCGGTTCGGGGGTCAGCCGTGGTGACCGACGCGACGACGGCCGTCTACTACGACCCGTACGACTTCGCCATCGACGACGACCCGTACCCGGTGTGGAAGCGGCTGCGCGACGAGGCGCCGCTCTACTACAACGAGCAGCACGACTTCTACGCCATCTCCCGGTACGACGACGTGGACCGGGCGCTGCTCGACTGGGAGACCTACCGGTCGGGCAAGGGGACGTTGCTCGACGTCATCAAGGCCGACGTGCAGGTGCCCAGCGGCGTGATCCTCTGGGAGGACCCACCGCTGCACGACCTGCACCGGAGCGCGCTCGCGCGAGTGTTCACCCCGCGGCGGATGGCCGCTGTCGAGGACCGCGTGCGCGAGTACTGCCGGAGCTGCCTCGACCCTCTCGTGGGCAGCGACCGCATCGACTTCATCGCCGATCTCGGCGCCTCGGTCCCGATGCGCACCATCGGCTTCCTCATGGGCATCCCGGAGTCCGAGCAGGCGGCCGTGCGCGGAGGGGTCGACGACAAGATCCGCCTGGAGGCCGGCGGTCCCGGCACGATGACGCAGGAGTCGATCGCTGACGCAGGCAGCCTCTTGGCGGAGTACGTCGACTGGCGCTACGACCACCCCGCCGACGACCTGATGACCGAGCTCATCAACGTCCTGGTCGACGAAGCCGACGGCAGCCAGCGGCGGCTGTCGCGGGACGAGGTGGTGATGTACGCGACGATGGTCGCGGGCGCCGGCAACGAGACGGCGACCCGGCTCATCGGCTTCGCGGCCGAGCAGCTCGCCCGGCACCCCGAGCAGCGGCACGCGCTGGCCGACGACCGGTCACTCGCGGCCGGCGCGGTCGAGGAGGCGCTGCGCTTCGAGGCGCCCTCGCCGGTGCAGGGCCGCGTGACCGCGCGGCCGACCGAGCACCACGGCCAGGCGGTGCCCGAAGGTGCGACGATGCTCATCCTCAACGGCGCGGCCAACCGGGACGAGCGCGTGTTCGCGGAGCCGGACCGCTTCGACATCCACCGGGCCGCGAACCGGCACCTGAGCTTCGGCAAGGGCCTGCACTTCTGCCTCGGCGCCGCGCTCGCCCGCCTCGAAGGCCGCGTCGCGCTCGAGGAGATCGTCAGCCGCTGGCGCGACTGGGAGATCGAGTACGACGGCGCGCACAAGGCGCACACCTCCAGCGTGCGCGGCTGGGCAGCGCTGCCCGCTCGCCTGGGCTGAGCCGCCGTGGGTGCCGTCATCATGCTGAGCACGCTCATCGGCCTGGTCGTGCTGATCTACCTGCTCGTCCTCCTCCTCGATCCCGAGGCCCGCGGCCCGCGCCGGGGAGGCGACGAGTGAGCCAGGGCCTCACTCCCGCGCTCGTCGCCGGGCAGTGCTTCGCCTTCGTCGGCGGCTCGGCGTTCCTGGTCATCGGCATCGTGCTCAGCTACCGCCGGCGTCGGCTGCACCCGTTCCTGCTGCTGTGCATCTCGGCCATCTCGTTCTCGTGGATCGAGGCACCGTACGACTGGGCGATGTACGCGCAGTTCGCACCGGCGCTGCCCCGCATGCCTTCGTGGTGGCCGGCCGACTACACGTGGGGCCGGCTGCCGGTGTCGGTCCCGCTGGGCTACATCGAGTACTTCATGCTCCCGGCGATCGTCGGCGTCGCCATCGCCCGCCGCCTCATCGCCCGCTTCCGCTGGCGGCGGCCGCAGACGCTGCTCACCGTCGGTCTCGTCGTCGGCTACGTGTGGGCGTTGCTGTTCAACGGTGTCTTCGGCGTGCGGGCCGGCGTCTTCTACTACGGCCGGGTCATCCCGCACCTCGCGATGTTCGGCGGGACCAAGCACCAGTACCCGCTCTACGACGCGCTCGCCATGGGCGTGCAGATGATGGTGTTCACCTACCTGCTCGGGCGCATCGATGCGCAGGGTCGCACCGTCGTCGAGGCCTGGGCCGCCCGCCGGACGTCGACGAAGAGGCGCGCTACCGCGCTGTCGATCGCCGCGATCGTCGTGCTCGGGAACCTGCTGTACGGCAGCGTGTTCGCACCGCACCTCGTCACCAAGCTGCGCGGCGACGTCACCGAGGGGCCGAGCGGCGAGCTGTTCGCCGGCGTCCCCGACCAGCCCCTGCACGGCGGCACCTCCTCCGGCCGCCTCCGCTGAGCCTCAGCCCTCGGCGAGCTGCTCGTCCCCTCGGTCGAGACCGGCGATGTGGCCGTCCGAGCCGCGCCGGGTCCGCCACAAAGCCGATGTCGACCGGTCAGGCGAGGGCTTCGGCGGCGCGGCGGAGGTAGCGCCAAGCCATCTCGACGGGCAGGCCGGCGCACAGTGGGTGCAGGCCGATGCTCTTGCCGCTCGCCTGATGGGCCCGCGCCTGTTCGGGCGTGAAGATGCGGTACGGCCCCGGCCACGCGCGCATCTCCTCGACGCTCCCGGCCCGCGAGATGCTTGCGACCACCTGCTCACCGGGCCGCCACGCCGCCGCAGCCTGCGCGTCGTAGAGGAGGTGGGGACCGAGCTCGTCCCACGCCGCGTCGACGTCGTCGGCGATGAAGATCGTCGTCGGGTCGACCGGGTCGGGCAGCAGGATCGGCCCCGGCTCGCGGCCGTACGCGCGGCACGCCTCCGCGTAGAGCTCGGCCAGGCCCGGGGGCGCGGCCTGACCGATGAACCCGAGCCCGAAGCGGGCCGCGCGCCGCACGGCCGGCGCACTCGCACCGCCGACCATGAGCGCCGGTCCACCGGCGGTGAACGGTGCGGGCGTGAGGTGGATGCGTCGGCCGTCGTGCACCACGGGCTCGCCCGTGAACAGCTCCAGGAGCAACGCGAGGTGCTCGTCGGCGACGCGTCCGCGCGTGCGCGCATCGATGCCGAAGTGCTCGTACTCCTCGTCGCGGTGGCCTACGGCGAGCACTGCGCTGACCCGCCCGCGGCTCACGTTGTCGAGGACGCTGAGCTCCTCAGCCAGCCGCACCGGGTCGTACAGCGGCACCACCAGCGCGGCCAGGATGATGCCGAGCCGCTCGGTGCGCGCGGCGACCGCGGATGCGAACACGATGGCTGCGGGCAGGTAGCCGTCCGGCGACCCGTGGTGCTCGGACAGCACAGCAGCGAGCGCGCCGTGCTGCTCGCCCCACGCGCACATGTCGAGCGCGGCTCGGTACAGCTCAGCCGTGGGCGTCGCGCCTGCGGGTGAGCGCAGGTCGAACCGGAGCGTGTACATGCGCCGACGTCAGGAGACGCAGTCGGCCTTGTTGCCCTGCGGCGCGATCCACTTGCCGTTCTGCAGTGCCGCGACACCCCAGCAGAGATCTTCGGTGACGGCCGCGTTGGCGTGGAAGTTGAGGTGACCGACGACGAGTCCGCCGAGCGCCTCGTTGTGGATCATCGCAAGGCCCTTGAGGATCATGGCCGACGTGATCGGACCGGTGTGGGCCTCCGCACCGACGTTGGTGATCGCCTGCATCAGCTCCTGACCGGACACCCAGGCCTTCGCGGCGGACTCGGTCGGCGGCTGATCGGGCGCGTACGTGGCCATCGCGGTCTGGAAGGCCTGCTCCGCGGGCGTCGACGCCAACATCCACGGGAAGACGCTGGTCGTGATGGTGATCCCGTTGAGGTTCGGGTCCTGCGCGACGACCTGCGCATCGAAGGCCAGACCACCGGCCACGTAGAGCGGATGGTAGCCGATCGCGTTGCAGTCCCGTGCGAGCCGCGAGATCGACGAGCCGTCGAGCGCCGTGTAGACCGCCTTGACGCCCGCGCTCTGCATCGACGAGCACTGCGAGGTGAACGTCGGGCTCGCCAGCGACACCTGGTAGACGCCCTTGATGGTCAGTCCGCGGCGCTGCGCTGCCTTGGTGACCTCGTCCTTGCCGACGGTGCAGCCGACGTTCTCGGTGCAGTAGATGATCGCGGCCTGCGTGTTGCCGGCCTTGATGATGATGTCGACCTGACCCTCGGCGGTGCCTCGGTTCGAGCTGCCCTCCGGGAAGAAGTCCGGGTTGCTGAACCAGGTGTGCGTGATGCCGTCACCGCCGACGACCGGCACCTTGTGCTGGTCGAGGTAGGGCGCGATGCTGTCGACCGTCGCGGGCACGAAGGCGGCCACGATGGCGACCGCGTGCTCGTTCTCGACGCAGTTCTGCACGATCTGCTCGGTCTTGTTCGGGTCGATCGCGTCGTCCTTGCTGTCGAGCTGGATCGGGTGTCCCGCCAGCCCGCCGTGTGCGTTCGTCCACCTCACCCACGACGCGAGCCCTGGCTGCGCCGGGCCCTGCGGCGGCCCGGCGATGCCGGTGAAGTGACCGACCTGGCAGATCATCACCGGCGTCGTGTCCTGCTTGCCGACGGCGGCGGTGGGCTGCGCGGACTGGTGCGGGCCACCGGTCACTGCGGGACCGGTGGGCGTGACCACCGCGCTGGTCGCACCGCCGATCGGTGCACCACCTCCGGTAGGAGCGACGACGCCGGGCGCAGTGCTCGACGTGAGCGACGGCGCCGCGACCGCGCCGGTCGGCGCGGCACCGGCCGTCGGCTGCTGCACCGTCGTCGCACCGCTGACGAGACCGGTGCTCGTCGCGCCTCCCGGCGCGCGACCTTCCGCGACGGCGACGACGGACGCGTGGCTCACCCGGTTCCCGCACGCCGCCGCGGACGAGACGGATGCGAGCACCACGAGCACGATCGCGGCGGTCCGGGGCTTGCGCAGAGCGATCATCGGCTCTCGTCCATCAGGTAGGCGTCGACCAGCGCGCCCAGCTCGGCAGTGACGACCGGATCGTCGGACAGCGGACCGGTGACGGCGGCCCGCGCTGCGTCGCGGGGTCGCACGCCGTCGGTGATGAGGCGCGCCGCGGCGACGAGCACGCGCGTCGAGGCCACCTCGCGCAGGCCCGCGGTCTCGAGGCGTCGCACCGCGCTGCCCAACCGCACAAGAGAAGCCGCGATGTCGGCGTCCACCCCGGCCTCGGTCGCGATGACCTTCTCCTCCACCTCGGGCGGAGCGAAGTCGAGCTCGATCGCGACCATGCGCTGCCGCGTCGAGTCCTTGAGGTCCTTGAGCACGCTCTGGTAGCCGGGGTTGTAGGAGACGACGAGGCAGAAGCCCGGCGCGGCGTCGAGCGTCACGCCGAGCCGCTCGATGGGCAGCTGGCGCCGGTGGTCCGACAGCGGGTGCAGCACGACGGTCGTGTCCTGCCGCGCCTCGACGATCTCGTCGAGGTAGCAGATGGCGCCCTCACGCACCGCCCGCGTCAGCGGGCCGTCGACCCAGTGCGTCTCGCCGCCGTGCAGCAGGTAGCGGCCGACGAGGTCCGCAGTGGTGAGGTCGTCGTGGCACGCGACGGTGATCAGCGGACGGCCGAGCTCGTGCGCCATGGCCTCGACGAAGCGCGTCTTGCCGCAGCCGGTCGGACCCTTGAGCAGCACCGAGAGCCCTTGCCGCGCGGCGGCGCGGAACACCGTCTCCTCGTTGCCGGTCGCGACGTAGAACGGTCGCTCGGTGGCGGGAGCCGGCGAGGGGGCCGGATCGGAGGACGTCGGGGTCATGCGGCCCTCCTCTCGATGCGCCAGGTCCGTCGCCGCTGCAGCTCTGCTGACGCGAGAGCATCGCGCACCAACGGCCCGATCATGCGCCCCAGGTCGTCGGACCGTCGGACCGCGGCGTGCGCAGCGGTGCCGAACACGCGGCGCAACGCGACCAGGTCCGTCGTCGCACCGACCGACAGGCAGAGGCAGCCGATGCCACGGCGCCGCGCCTCCGCGAGAGCCCGCCGCGCATCGGCCTCGCCGTAGCGGCCCTGGTAGCCCTGGTCGTAGGCGAAGCCGTCGGACAGCACGATGAGCAGCCGCCGGCTGCCCGCGCCATCGGACTCGAGCACCGCCGAGCCGTGCCGGATGGCCGCGCCGAGCCGCGTGTACGCACCGGCCGTGAGCGCGCCGAGGCGAGCGTGCGCGCGCCCGTCGAGCGGGTCGGCGAACCGCTTCACCCGCACGAACCGCACCGCCGATCGGCCCTGCGAGTAGAACCCGTGGACCGCGACACGGTTGCCGAACGCGTGGAACGCCTCGGCCAGGACGGCGGCGGCCTCGCGCTGGTGCTC
>DASZYF010000140.1:0-2009 GCA_035545535.1 Mycobacteriales bacterium
GAACTTCTTCGGCGGGTAGATCGCCGTGGTGGCGACACCGCCGGCGAGGATGCGGCTGCTGGACGGCGCCGCGAGGTTGTAGGCGCGGCCGAGCCGGGTGATCGAGTCGAGCAGCATCACCACGTCGTGGCCCTGCTCGACGAGCCGCTTGGCGCGCTCGACGGCCAGCTCGGCGAGCGCGGTGTGCTCCTGCGCGGGCCGGTCGAACGTCGAGTGGATCACCTCGCCGCGGACCGTCCGCTGCATGTCGGTGACCTCTTCGGGGCGCTCGTCGACGAGCACGACCATGAGGTGCACCTCGGGGTTGTTGCGGGTGATCGCGTTGGCGATGGCCTGCAGCACCATCGTCTTGCCGGCCTTGGGCGGGCTGACGATCAGACCGCGCTGGCCCTTCCCGATGGGGGCGACGAGGTCGATGACGCGGGTGGTGAGGATCTGCGGCTCGGTCTCGAGGCGCAGGCGCTCCTGCGGGTAGAGCGGCACGAGCTTGGCGAACTCGGGGCGCTTCTTCGCCTCTTCTGGGTCGAGGCCGTTGATGGTGTCGAGGCGGACGAGCGGGTTGTACTTCTCGCGGCGCTCGCCCTCCTGCGGCTGGCGCACGAGGCCGGTGACGGCGTCGCCGGCGCGCACACCGTGACGCCGCACCTGCGACATCGACAGGTACACGTCGTTGGGGCCGGCGAGGTAGCCGCTCGTGCGCACGAACGCGTAGTTGTCCAGCAGGTGCACGATGCCGGCGACCGGCACGAGCACGTCGTCGTCGCCGATGATCGGGTCGCCGTGGTCGACGGGCAGTCCGTCGCGGTTGCGGTTGCGGTTGCGGTTGCGCCGGTCGCGGTAGCGGTTGCGCCGGCCGGCTCCCGTGTGGTCGCCCGCGCCCTCGTCACCGTCGTCGTCGGACTGGTTCTGGCCGCCCTGCTCGGCGCCGCCCTGGTTCTGGCCGCCCTGGTTCTGGCCGCCCTGGTTGCGGTTGCCCTGACCGCCCTGGCCGTTGCCCTGGTTGCGGTTGTGCTGCTGGCCCTGGTTGCGGTTGCCCTGGCGCTCACCCTGGCGCTCGTTCTGACGCGCCCGCTCGGGGGCATCGTCGCCACGGACGTCGTCGCGCGGCTCGTCCCGGTAGGCACCACGGTCGGCGTCACGGTCGGCGTCCCGGTCGCGCTCGGCGCGGGCCGGCCGGTCCTCGGGCGGCGCACCACCGCCCTGCGCGGTCTGGATCGCCGCGATGAGCTGGCCCTTGCGCATGCGCGCGGTGCCCGAGATGCCGAGGCCGCTCGCCATCGCCTGCAGGTCGGCGAGCACCATGCCGGACAGGCCACCGCCTTCGCCGCTGCCGGAGCCACCGGAGGTGCGGGTGCGGCGGGGTCGTTCCGGAGAGGACTGCGCGTCGGTGGTGTCGGCGTAGGCGCTCGACGAGGTGTCGTCCGACTGCAGGTCCGTCGTGTCTGTCACAGATCTCCTTGTGACTTCGGGGTGACTGGTTCGGGAGGTTCCGGTGCTAGCCGTGGTCTGGGGGTCCCGGTCACGGTCAACGACGACGCGACCGGACGCGCACCGGGGCGTCACTCAAGGGGAGAGGAGCCGCTCGGGCGGGTGAGAAGGGTGGGACCGGAGGCCGATCCGCGAGCCTGCTCTGGGTTCAGCGTAGCGCCTCAGGACTCACGGGAGCAACGAACCGCAGGTCCGGCGCATTCCGGGGCGGGGTCGCGGTCGGCTACGAGACGACGCTCGCGCCGTCGGTGTCGACGGGCAGCACCAGCGCGTCGAAGGACTTGCCGCCGAGCGCGGACGCGGCCTCGGCCTGCGCGGCGGAGGCGCACAGCGCGAGGACCGTCGGCCCGCTGCCGGACAGCACCGCGGCATGGCCCGCGGCGCGCAGCTTGTCGACCAGTGCCGCGCCGCGGGGCTGCGCCGCGAGCCGGTAGGGCTGGTGCAGCCGGTCCTCGGTGGCGGGCAGCAGCAGGTCGAGCCGACCGCCGAGCGCGGTCGCGAGCAGCGCCGCCCGCCCGGCC
>DASZYF010000141.1:0-2231 GCA_035545535.1 Mycobacteriales bacterium
GCCGGCGCACGCGATCGATGCGCAGGCAAGCACCAGGCGGGTGCGTCGCGGCATGGCGGAACGGTAGGGCTGCACAACGTCATGGAGGGGATTCCGCGTCGGGGGGTTCCCTCTCGGCGCTGTGAACGGCTACGCTCGGCGGCGGTCGCCAATCTCGTCGAGTCACTCGCTTTACCGCTGTGCCCGCGCGAGAACGCAAGCGGGCAGTCCGCTTCCACCCCGGAAGCGCCGCAGCGGCCCGAGAGCCTCGAAGGAGAAACATGGCTCGCGGCACTGTCAAGTGGTTCAACGCCGAGAAGGGGTATGGCTTCATCACCCCGGACGACGGCAGCAAGGACGTCTTCGTGCACTACAGCGCGATCAGCGGCCAGGGCTACCGTTCGCTCGACGAGAACCAGACCGTCGAGTTCGACGTCACGCAGGGCGACAAGGGCCCGCAGGCGGCGAACGTTCAGGCGGTCTGACACCGCTCTGACTGTCACACGACGCCCCCTGGCTCCGGCCAGGGGGCGTCGTGCATTGTCGGCCCGTGACAGATGACGGGTTCGCCGCCCTCGGTCGGGCGGCGTACTACCTCTACGAACCGGTGCACGCGGTCGTGTACTTCGACCCTGCCATCCCCGAGGCGTTCGCCGGCGCCGGACTGACCGGCTTCTGGCGCAGCTACTTCGCCGCCCGCAGCGCTCCGCTCGGCCGCGTGACCGCCGGCCCGGTCGCCGCGCTGTTCCACGGGTTCGCGCTGCCGATGGTCGAGCGCGCCTTGCCGGACGTGTGGACCCGCATCGCGCCCGAGCACGCGCTGCACACCCGACGTGTCGCGTGTTCCGCTGTGCTGCAGCGGTTGTTCGCCGGCATCGACGACGTGGTGATCAAGGAGTCGGCGGCGTTGCTGCGCGACGCGGCGGGCGCTGGCGCGATGGAGGCGCGGCCGCTCGGCGCCGCGAACGCTCTGCTGCCCATGCCCGACGACCCGATCGCCGCGCTGTGGCAGGCGGCGACCACGCTGCGCGAGCTGCGGGGCGACGGGCACGTGCTCGCGTTGACGCACGCCGAGCTCGACGGCGTGGAGGCGCACGCGCTGCGCGACGCGATCGACGGCTCGCGGGCGCGCCTGCAACCGGCGCGTGGCTGGACCGACGAGGACTGGGACGGCGCCGTCGAGCGGCTCCGCGCGCGCGGGCTCGTCGACTCCGATGGCCGCGCCACGGCCGACGGCCGCGCACTGCGCGAGCGGGTCGAGGCCGACACCGACCGCCTGGCCGCCGGCCCCTGGCGCGCGCTCGGCGAGGACCGCACCCGCCGCCTGCTCGCCCTTCTGCCCCCGCTCGCCGACGCCGCCCTCACCGTCGTCCCGACCCAGGGCCCCATCGGCGACCTGACGCGCCCGACCTGACCCCCCCGCCACGGCTTGACTCCGCCGTCCGTAAGTGGCACCTTACGTTCGTGACGGCTTACGGATCCGTGCTCGACGCGCTCGGGCACCCGACCCGGCGCACCCTCTTCGAGCGCCTCAGCCAGGGCCCGGTCTCGGTCGAGGCCCTCGCGGACGGCCTGCCGATCAGCCGGCCCGCGGTCTCCCAGCACCTGAAAGTTCTCAAGGACGCGGGCCTCGTGACGGTCCGCCCCCAAGGCACCCGCCGCCTCTACTCGGTGGACCCGCGCGGAGTTGCCGCCGTGCGCGCCTACTTCGACCGCTTCTGGGACACCGCGCTGGCCGCCTTCCAGGACGCAGTCGAGTCACCCGACCACCCGCTCAACCACGAGACGCAGGAGCAGCCATGACCACGACCACGAGCGACACCACAGAGGTCCGCAAGAGCATCGTCGTCAAGGCCACCCGCGAACGCGCCTGGAGCGTGTTCACCGACGGCTTCGACAGCTGGTGGCCGCGCGAGCACCACCTGCTCGACGCCGAGCTCGACCACGTCGCGATCGAGCCCCACGTCGGCGGCCGCTGCTACGAGGCCACGACCGACGGGCGGACGTGCACCTGGGGCCGCGTCCTCACCTGGGACCCGCCCGCCACGCTCGTCTACACCTGGGAGATCCAGCCCGACTGGGGCGTCGTCCCGCCCGAAGGCGGCCCGGCGAGCACCGTCACCGTCACGTTCACCGAGGTCGAGGGCGGCACCCGGGTCGAGCTCGTCCACGCCGGGCTCGAGGTCCACGGCGAGGGCTGGCAGAAGATGCGCGACGCCATCGACGGCGAGCAGGGCTGGAACGGCATGCTG